>NZ_KB892192.1:0-24508 GCF_000373685.1 Streptomyces sp. PsTaAH-124
CCCGGCTCCACCCTCCCCGACGCCCTCGACCCCGTCCCCTACAAGAACGCCGACGGCACCACCGGCACCGACCTCTACATCCAGCAGGACAAGTTCCGCCACCAGTTCGCCGCCGACGTCCCCCGCGACCAGGCCGCCCTCGCCGCCGCCGGCCAACGCCCCATCGCCCAGGCCGCCCTGGAGGAGAAGGCGAAGACCGCCGCCTGGAAGACCATCCCCAGCTGGGACATCATCACCACCCAGGACCTCAACATCCCCGCCGCCGCCCAGCGCTACATGGCCCACCGCGCCCACGCCCACACCACCGAGATCGCCGCCTCCCACTCCGTCGCCGTCTCCCACCCCGCCCTCGTCACCAACATCATCGAGAAGGCCGCACACACCACCACCCGCTGAGGCACGCGAACCTCTCTCCGGGACGACTCTCCAGGACGAGCAGGACAGGCCCTACGGCCGGTCCTGCTCGTCCCGTGCCGTGCAGACGCCGTTCTCCCAGGCCCAGGCCGCGATCTCGACCCGGTTGCGGGCGGCGAGCTTGCGCTGCACGCTGCCCAGGTGCGTCTTCACCGTGGAGAGCGAGACGTGCAGGTCGGCCGCCAGTTCCTCGTTGGTGCGCCCCCGGGCGACCAGACGTACGACGTCCATCTCGCGGGCGGTCAGCGGGAGTTCGGGTGCCGTGCGCGCGGCGGGGGCGGCGGGCGGCGCGGGCGGGGCGGGCCGGGGGCGCGCGGCGGCGTCGGAGGCGGCGTCCGTCATGTGCTTCAGCAGCCGGACGGTGATCGACGGTGAGATGAGGGCGTTGTCGGCGGCGACGGCCCGTACCGCCTCCACGAGCAGCGCGGGCGAGCCGTCCTTGAGCAGGAAGCCGCACGCGCCGTTGCGCAGCGCCCGGTACACGTACTCGTCCACGTCGAAGGTGGTCGCGATGAGCACGTTCAGCGGCTCGGCCGCGTCCGGGCCCGCCAGCAGCCGGGTCGCCTCCAGACCGTCGAGTCCGGGCATCCGGATGTCCAGCAGGCACACGTCGGGGCGCAGCCGCCTGGCCTCCTGGACCGCGGTGGCGCCGTCCGCCACCGACGCGACGATCTCCATGTCGGGCTGCGAGCCGAGGATCATGCCGTAGGCCGAGCGGATCATCTGCTGGTCGTCGGCGAGGAGAATTCTGATCGTCATGGGTCCAGGGTGTCAGCCGCACCGGACTCGTCCGTGCCGTGGGGCGGCGCTCCGTACGCCGGGCCCGCGAGCGGGCCGGGCAGCGGGATGTCCGCCTCCACGACCCAGCCGACGCCGGTGCGCGGGCCCGCGGTGACGGTGCCGCCGACCAGGGCGGCGCGTTCGGCGAGCCCGACCAGGCCGTAGCCGCTCCCGGCCCCGACCCCGGTCCCGGTCCCGGCGCGTCGGGCGGGCGCGGGCGACCGGGCCGGGGTGTCGGCGGCGGTTCCGGCCGCCGCCTCCGCGTCGTCGCACACCGACACCCGTACGACGGGCCGGGCGGTGTCACCGGCCACGCGGACGTCCACGGTGACCTTGTGCGCGCCGTGCGCGTGCTTGCGTACGTTGGTCAGCGCCTCGCGCACGACCTGGTGCACGGTGGTGGCGATGCCGGGCGGCAGTTCGCCCGTGGTCAGGCGCGGGTCGAGGGTGAGGGCCGTGCGCGGGCCGGAGGCGGAGAACCGCTCGGTGAGGGTGCGCAGTCCGGCCAGGCCGCCACCGGGCCCCGTCGCCGCTCCGGCGCCCCGCGGGTCCCGCAGCACGGCCACCATGCTCCGCATCGACTGCATGGCCTGCGAACCGGCCTCCTCGACGGCCGCGAGCATGCCGTCCAGTTCCTCGGGGCCGGGCGGCCGCCCGGCGGCGGTGGCGAACCGTACGGCCTTGGTCTGGGCGATGATCGCGGTCACGTGGTGGCCGACGAAGTCGTGCAACTCCCTTGCGTAATCGATGCGTTGTTCTTGCAGTGCGGCCTCGTGCTCGCGCTCGCGGAACCGGTCGAGCAGCCGCAGGTACAGGCCGAGCACCGCCGCGAGGGCCGCCGCGCACCACAGGACCGGGACCGCGAACGAGCCCACCCGGCTGTACTCCGCCGACGGCAGCCGCAGGAAGATCACGGTGAGCGCGGCCACCGCTCCCGAGGCCACGGCGACGGCCCGCAGCGGCGGACCCAGGCGCAGCGCACGGGCGACGACCAGGAGCAGCGCGCACGACTCGACGACGCCGAAGGTGTGTTCGGCGCGGACATCGGTCAGGACGGCGAGCAGGGTCACCAGGCCGGAGGCGACGACGGCGGCGAGGGCGGCCGGGCCGAAGCGGTCTCGGGGGACGGCGACGGCGGCCAGGGCCAGGGCGCCGGACAGCGTCGAGGCCACGGCCTGCCACACGGACCCCGCGTCGGTGCTCTCGGCCACCACCGCGGACAGCGACAGCACCACCGCGCAGAGCGCCGCGATCCGCCGGCCGCTCACCGGGACGTCGAAGAACTGCTTCATGTCTGTGCAGGTTACGGGCCGGTGGGTGGCGGCGCCTCGACCGTTCGGCCGAGGCGCGGCGCGCACCGGACCGCCGGATTCGGTCCTCCGGCCGATCCGCCGCCGCCCCGCGCCGGGCGATGATCGGGACACCGGCCCGCCCCGCCCCCTCCGCACACACACGCTCCCACACATGTCACGTGTCTCCCCCCTCCCTGCCCACGTTCCTCTCCTTGCCCCCCGTCCCTCTCCTTGCCCCCGTCCGGCAGCCCTGGAAGGCGTCATGTTCCGTACCGTCCTGCGCTCCGTCCACCGCGATCTGCGGCGCTTCGTGCTGCCCGCGCTGGCCGTGCTGATCGGTGTCGCGTGTGTCAGCGGCTCGTTGCTGTACAGCCGGTCGCTGGCCGAGGGCGCCGACCGGCTCCAGCGGGCGTCGCGGCCCGATGTGTCGGTGGAGGTGCGCGCGACCGGCGCCCCGGCGGCGGGCGGCGCCCCGGCGGTGCCGGACGAGGCGCTGCGGCGGCGGCTGGCCGCGCTGCCGGGGGTGGCCGCCGCGCGCGGCACGCTGGTGGGCCGGGCGTTCCTGGTGGCGCGCGACGGCACGCTGGTGGGACCGGCGTCCGGCGCGGCCGGGGTGGACTTCACACCGGACCGGCACGGAGCCGACCCCCGCTACCCCCTGACCGAGGGGCGCGGCCCGCGAGGTCCCGGCGAGGCCGCCGTCGACCGGTGGTCGGCCGGCCGCGCCGGCTACCGGGTCGGGGACCGGGTGCGGGTCGTCGTGTCCGGCGAGGTCCGCTCGGTGCGGCTCACCGGGGTGTTCACCGTGGACGACCCCGTCGTCGCGGCGGGCGGCACGGTCACCGCGTTCGACCAGGCCACCGCGCGCACCCTGTTCGCGCCCGTGCCGGGCGCCTACGCGTCGGTGACGCTCGCGGCCGCTCCCGGCACCGCCCCCTCGGTGCTCGCGGAGCGTGCGGCACGGGTGCTGCCCGCCGGTCTGGAGGCGGTCTCCCGCCCGGAACTCGACGCCGAGGCCGCGGCGGCGCCGGACCGTGCGAAGCTCGGCACGCTGCTGCTGGTGTTCGCGGGGATCGCGCTGTTCGTCTCGGCGTTCCTGGTGGGCAACACGTTCACGATGCTCAGCGCCGCGCGGGCCCGGGAACACGCCCTGCTGCGCGCGGTGGGCGCGAGCCGGGGCCGGGTGCTGCGGACGGTGCTCGGCGAGGCGGCCCTGGTCGGCGCCGTCGCGGCGCTGGCCGGATACGTGACCGGCATCGGGGTGGCCGCCGCGCTGGGCACGCTGTTCGGCTCCGGGGCGGGCCCGGGGGCCGCGGCCCCGCTGCGGCCGCTGGCTCCCGTGCCGCTGCTGACCGCACTGGCGGTCGGTGTCGCCGTCACGGCCGCCGCCGCGTACGTGCCCGCGCTGCGCGCCTCGGCCGTTGCTCCGGTCGCCGCGCTCCGCACCGACCTGCCCGCCCCCGCCCCGTCGCTGCGCCGCCGCACTCTCGCCGGGGCCCTCGCCACGGTCGCGGGCGCGCTGCTGCTGGCCGTCGCGGGCGGGGAGCTGGCGGTGCTCGCGGTGGGGCTGCCGGTGCTGCTCGCCGGTCTGGTGCTGCTCACCCCGGTGATCGCGCCGCCGCTGACCCGGGTGCTGCGCGCGCCGCTGCGGCGGGCGACCGGCGTACGCGGTGTGCTGGCGCTGGCCAATGTGCGCCGCAACCCGCGGCGCACCGCGGCGACCGCCGGGGCGCTCACCGTGTGCGTGGCGCTGGTCAGCGCGGTCACCGTGGCGCTGTCCTCGCTGAGCGCCACGGCGGCCCGGAAGGCCGGGGCGGAACTGCCGACGGACCTGCGGATCAGCGCGGTCGACTTCGCCGAGGTCGGCGCGGACACGGCGGGCCGGGTCGCGCGGCTGCCGCACGTGGCGGCGGTCACCGCGGTCCGGGAGGGCTCGTTCGAGCTGCGCGACGGCTCGACGCTGTGGGCGGCCGTCGTCGACCCGGACGCCGTGGGCCGCGGGCGCCTGGGCGGGCTCACGGTGCGCGCCGGTTCCCTGGACGGCCTGGCGCGGGGTGTCGCCGTCACGACCGGGCTGGCCGCGGCGCACGGCTGGAAGCCGGGCGACCGCCTCACCGGCCGGGAGCTGTCCGCCGCCGGGGTCCCGGACGGCCCGGCCCTGGACCGGCCGATCGTCGCGGTCTACGACGGCCCCGAGGCGCTGGGCCCGGCCCTGCTGCCCGAGAGCGCGCTCGCGGGGGCCGGGGCGGCGCGCGGCGGCCCGGTCACCTCGGTCCTCGTACGGGCCGAGCCGGGCCGTACCGAGGAGCTGAAGGAGGAGGTCCGCCGCGCCCTGGACAACCCGCTGCTGGTGGTCCAGGACCGGGCGGACGCGCAGCGGGACGCGGTCGAGTCGTTCGGTCCGCTGCTGTCCGTGCTGTACGCGATGCTCAGTGTCACCGTCGCCATCGGGGCGCTGGGGGTCGCCAACACCATGGGCATGGCGGTGTTCGAACGGGTGCGGGAGATCGGCCTGCTGCGTGCCGTCGGCCTCGACCGCGCCGGTGTGCGGTCCATGCTGCGGGTCGAGTCCGTCGTGGTGTCCCTGCTGGGCGCCGGGCTGGGCGTCCTGGCGGGCGGCGCGGCGGGGGTGGCGGCGGTGTCCGGCCAGCCGGGCGCGGTGATCTCCCTGCCCTGGCTCTCCCTGCCGGCCCTCCTCGCCGGCGCCGCCGCGATCGGCCTGCTGGCCGCCCTCGGCCCGGGGGCGCGGGCGGCGGCACTGCCGGTCACGCGGGCGGTGGAGGGTTAGGGCCTGTGTCGAAAGTGCTGGTCGTCGGTGTGGCGCCGCCTAAAACGACATGCGGTCTTCGCCCGGTCGTGCTGGTATCGATCCCTATGCATGATTACGTTTTCGATGAAGCCGACTTGACGGACAGGATGGAGCGGAACCTGGCGGAGCACGCCTGCCATCTGCACCGGAGCATGTCCGGTGCGACCGTCGCGGAGACCGGTGACCTCCTGGTCGCGGACAGCGGCCTGGACGACGACACGTTCAACATCGTCGCCGCGGCCCGCTTCACCGGCGGCGACGCCGCGGCCCGCATCTCCGAGACCGCCGGGTCGCTGGCCGGCACCGGCCGCGGTTTCTCCTGGTGGGTGGGGCCTGCCTCGACACCGACAGACCTCACCGCCCGCCTGACGGCAGCCGGTCTGCCGGTGTCCGAGCGTGAGACGGCGATGTGGGCCGAGCTGGGCGACACCCTGCCGATACCCTCTGTCCCGGGTCTCGACATCCGAACGGTGACCACGCCCGAGCAGCTTGCCGACTACGCCACGGTCCTCGCCGCGAACTGGAATCCACCCGCCGAAACCGTCCGCGACTTCTTCGCCGCGGCCGCTTCCCAGGTGCTGGCCGCGACCTGCCCGGCCCGGTACCTGGTGGGTTACGTGGAGAACCGTCCGGTCTGCTCCGCCGAGGTGTTCCACCACGCGGGAGTCGCCGGCATCTACAACATCTCCACCTTGGCCGCCCACCGTCGGCGCGGCTACGGCGGAGCCATCACGCTGGCGGCCCTTCACGCTGCCCGCGAGCGAGACCACGGCATCGCGGTCCTTCAGGCGTCAGCCGACGGTGAGCCCGTATACCGCCGCCTGGGGTTCCGCGCCTGCGGCCAGTTCGTCGAACACGCCATCAACGCCTGAACCTCCACAACTCCACGGACATCCGTCCGTCACCCCTGATTGAGCTGGTCACAGCCACTCATTGCTGGCCGCTACGAGGACAGTGGCCTCGTAGCGGCCCGCGAGCTCGTCGTATCTCGTGGCCACGGCCCGGTTCCTTTCGAGGCGGTTGATGCCGCACTCGACGGCATGCCGGGCCTTGTGGTCCTCGGCGTTGAAGCCGGGCGGCCGGCCACCGAGGGAGCCGAGCTTCCTGCGGTTGCGTGCCTGGTCGGCCTTGTCCGGAATGGTGCAGCGGATGCCGCGGCGGCGCAGGTAGCCGCGGCCGGCCCGGCCCGAGGCGGGGCACGCGCCGGGCTCGGTGAACACACCGCCAGGTGGTTCCTTCGGCAGGTCACCCCGTTCATGGGCCCCGGCCGCATGCTGGTGAGCGCGGCAGACTGTGGAGTCGACACTCACCGGTCCGCACACGGAACCGTATGCCGTCGATCAACTGCCGGCGCGGCCGGACAAGGGACCGTCCCACTCTCATGCCCTTCGGCAGCAACGGTTCCAGCACTGCCCACCGCTCGTCCGTGAGATCTCCTCGCCCCATGAACGGTGATCATTCACAGCTCAAGATCCGTTTCGATACTTCGATACACGGCCTGGGGTCACCCGTCGGACCGGGGGCGGGCGGGCGTCCTCCTGTCCGTGGCCGGTGGCGGCGGCGGTCGTAGAATGGACCACCGGTCCGGTGAAGGGGAGCTGGAGTATGGTCCACGTGCTGACCCCCAAGGGGCAGGCGACACGCAAGCGCATCGTCGCCGGGGCCTCCGAGGTCCTGCGCGAGGAGGGCCTGACGGCCACGCTGGACGACATCCGCGAGCGGACCCGGACCAGCAAGAGCCAGTTGTTCCACTACTTTCCCGGCGGCCGGGACCAACTCCTGCTGGAGGTGGCCAACTTCGAGGCCGGTCAGGTCCTGGAGGACCAGCAGCCGTATCTGGGGAACCTGGACAGCTGGGAGGCGTGGGACCGGTGGCGCGACTCGGTCGTCGCGCGGTACCGGGACCAGGGCGACACCTGTTCGCTGGGCTCCCTGCTCCGCCAGGTCGGCCCCGCCTCCCCCGGTGCGCAGGCGGTGGTCGTCGAGCTGATGCGCAAGTGGCAGGAGCACATCGCCGAGGGCATCAGGGCGCTCAGGAGCAGGGGGCTGCTGCCGGACACGTTCGACGTCGACACGGCCGCGGCGGCGCTGCTGGCCGGTATCCAGGGCGGGGTGGCACTGCTGCTCGCCACGGGCCGGATCAGCCATCTGGAGGCCGCTCTGGACTGGGGGATCGCGCAGTTGCGCGCGGCGGAACCGAAGGCCGCCTGAACCGGGCGCCGTGCCCTGCCCGTTGCGGGAGCACGGCGGCGGAAGCCGGGGCCGCGCCGCGTCCGGGCCGGGGCCGCGCAATGCCGTCGCGCCGCCCGTGCGACCGGTGCTAGCTTGCGGACGTGGATCTCTTCACGCGCTCCTGGACGGCGCTGCTGTCGGCGGTCGCCGAGCTGGCCGACGAGGACTTCGCACGCCCGTCGGGCTGTGCGGGCTGGCTGGTGCGGGACCTGGTGTGCCATCTGGTCATCGACGCGCAGGACGTCCTGATCACCCTGGTCACCCCCACCGACGCGGAACCGACCCGGGACGCGGTGACCTACTGGGACATCGTGGAGCCGCCGTCCGGCGACGATCCGCTGGACGCGCTGATCGTCCGCCTGGCCGCCGCCTACGAGCAGCCGGGGCTGCTCACGTTCCATCTGGACGACGTCGGTTCGGCCGCCGGACGCGCCGCGCTGCTCGCCGACCGCGGGCTGCGGGTCACCACCCAGGGGCAGGTCCTCACCGCGGGCGACTACCTCGACGCGTACGTCCTGGAGTGGACGCTGCACCATCTCGACCTCGTGGCACACCTGCCCGGCGCGGCGCGGCCGCCCGCCGAGTCGCTGGCGCGCTCGCGGGAGCTGCTGGAGAAGATCGCCGGGCTCGTGTTCCCGCCGTCGTTCTCCGACCGGGACGTCCTGCTCGTCGGGACCGGACGGCGGCAGCCGACTGCGGCGGAACGGACCGCGCTGGGCGCTTCGGCCGCGCGGCTGCCGTTCCCTGTCGGCTGACCGACCGGCTTCCCCGTCGGCCGACCGATGGGCTTCTCCGTCGGCCGGCGGGTCAGCCCAGGCGCATCAGCAGGTGGCCGCGGCGGAAGCGCTCCTCCTCGCCGGGCTCGCGCAGCATGCGGCCGGTCTCGGTGAACCCGGCACCGGCGGCGATCCGGGCCAGCTCGTCGACCGGCCACCGGTAGGCGGTGGTCACCTTGTGGTCGAACGCCGTGACGGGGCCGCCCTCCGCCTCGAAGAATCCGAGCAGCAGCCGGCCGCCGGGGGCCAGCACCCGCCGGAACTCGGCGACATACGCGGGCACGTCCTGGGGCGGGGTGTGGATCAGCGAGTACCAGGAGACGACACCGGCGAGACTCCCGTCCGCGAGGTCCAGAGCGTCCATGGAGCCGACGTCGAACCGCAGGTCCGGGTACGCCTCGCGGGCCAGGCCGATCATCACCGGTGACAGGTCGATGCCGCGCACGTCCAGCCCCAGGTCTCTGAGGTGTGCGGTCAGATACCCGGGTCCGCAGCCGAGTTCGGCGACCGGACCGGCACCGGCGGCGCGTACGGAGTCGGCGAACGCCGCGATCACCGCACGGTCCAGCGGCAGCCCGGCCAGGGAGTCGCGGACCAGATCGGCGTAGCGGACCGCGACGGCGTCGTAGGCGTCGGCGGTGGTGGTCAGGTGCGGCGCGGGTTCGGTCACAGGCGAGGACCCTAGCCGCTGCCCGGCGCCCCTGTCCGCCCACCGGCGGAATGTGCCGGAAGTACGGCGTCGACCAGCCCGTTCGACAAGAGGCCAGTGGACCTTTATAGTCGTTCCCCATAAAGGTCCACTGGCCTCTTATTTGCCACCGCAACATACACCCGTACACACCCGTACACACTCATACACACCCATACAGATCCACACACCCGCCCCGAGACACATCGCACCACGGAAAGAATCCGAGGCATTCTCATGAGCAAGACCTGGCTGATCACCGGCAGTTCCCGCGGTCTGGGCCGCGCCCTGGCCGAGGCGGTGCTCGACGCGGGGCACAACCTGGTGGCCACCGCCCGGCGCACCGAGTCCCTCGGGGACCTCGCCGACACGTACGGCGACCGCGTCCGCCTGGTCACCCTGGACGTGACCGACGCCGAGGCCGCACGGCGGGCCGTCTCCGCAGCGGTCGAGACCTTCGGCCGCCTGGACGTGGTCGTGAACAACGCGGGCTACGCGGACATGGCCTCGATCGAGGACATGCCCGAGGCGGAGTTCCGCGCCCAGATCGACGCCAATCTGTACGGCGTCGTCCATGTCACCCGCGCCGCGCTCCCCGTCCTGCGTGAACAGGGATCCGGTCACATCATCCAGGTGTCGTCCGTCGGCGGACGTGTGGGCGGCCCCGGCCTGGGCGCCTACCAGACGGCCAAGTGGGCGGTCGGCGGCTTCTCCGAGGTGCTCGCGAAGGAAGTGGCGCACCTCGGCATCAAGGTGACCGTGGCCGAGCCCGGTGCCATGCGCACCGACTGGGCCGGATCCTCCATGAGCACGCCGCCCGTCAGCGAGCCGTACCGGCAGGTCGTCGAGCCCGCCGTCGCCCGGCAGCGCCAGTCGGACGGCAGGCAGCCCGGCGACCCGGCCCGCATCGCGCGGATCCTGCTGGACATCGCGGAGGCCCCGGAGCCGCCGCTGCGGCTGCTGCTCGGCAAGGACGCCTCCGCGGTGGCTCGGTTCGCGGCCGAGGCCCGCGCCGCCGAGGACGCCGAGTGGCGCCGCGTGAGTGAGTCCGTGTGACCCGGGCCGGCGGCCGCGGCGGAGTCGCTGGAGGAGATGCCGGCCGGGGACGTCGGTCTGCGGGAACCGGCCCGGCGCCCGGTGCCGGGTGCGGCCGCGGGCCGTTCAGCCGCCCCGCAGCCACCACAGCAGCAGGCTCACCGCGCCCGAGCCGGCGGCGCCCGCGGCGCCCAGGGCCGCCTGGCGGGCCAGACGGCGCCAGAAGAGCGCCCGTACGGCAGGGGTCCGCTCGGCGTCCTCGGTCATGGTCATGGTGTTCCTCCCGGTCACGATCGGGGACATGGCCCCTCGGGACCGATCGTGGCCGACCGCGGGCGGCGCCGGGGCGCCGAGGGCCCTCCCGGGCGTTGCCGTTCGCAGTGGCAGCACCCGGGGGTGTTGCCGATCCCGGTGGCAACACCGTTTCGGGCTCAGGGGAGTTGCCGCGCCGCGATACTGGCGGGATGCACGAGGCACAGACGCCCGCCCAGGGCGAGACCGCGGTGGCGAGCCGGGTACGGCCGGTGGTGCTGGCGCCGTTGAAGGACGGCCTGGCACCGGAGAAGCGCGCGCTCGCGGAGGATCTGCGGCGGGTCTTCCTCTCCCTCGGGATCAGTGTGCGGCGCTACGCGGCGCGCCGGTTCCTGAACCCCAGCTCCGTGACCCGCTACCTCAGCGGCGAGCGGCTCCCGCCGTGGGACTTCGTGGCCGGGGTGATCGCGGACGTGGAGGAGGCGCAGGCGCCGCTGACGCCCGAGGCGGAGGCCGCGCTGCGCGAGCTGCACCGGGAGGCGCTGAAGAGCAACCGGCACAGCAGCGAGGTGCAGGCCCTCCAGGACAAGCTGGCCGAGGCCGACGAGGACACCCGGCGGATCACCACCCGCCAGCGGGCCCTGGAGGAGGCGCTGCGCGACCGGGAGGGCCGCCTCGCCAAGGTGCGGGGCCGGTGCCGGAACCTGGAGGAGCAGCTGGAGGAGCAGCATCTCACCCACCGCGGCGAGGTCGAGCTGTGGCAGGGCGAGTACGCACGCCTCCACGAGGAGTGCGGCGACCTCCAGGAGCAGGTGATCTACCTGGAGGGGGAACTCGCGGTCACCCGCGCCGAGCTGATCGCCGCCGAGGACCGGTGCCACCGGCTGGAGAACCGGCTGGAGACCCTTCAGGACCTGGGCGATGAGGGGAAGCCGAGCGTCGAGGCGCCCTCGCTCATGATGATGCTGGAGGAGGCGGACCGCAGGTCCTCGGTGCCCGAACTGGTGCGGGCCGTCGGCGACCTCGAACTGCGCACCCGTAAGGCGATGGCGAGCGAACTGGTCAGGGCGGCCAGCCAGTCCCGCACCGTCGAGGAGGTGGCGGGCCTGCTCTCCGCCCTGCGGCAGGCCGGGTTCGACGCGCACGCGCAGACCGCCCTGCCCGCGATGGTGATGGTCCGCTCGGTGGACGACACCAGCGCCCTGGCACGGGAGCTGTTCCGCGAGGGGCTTCAGGAGTACGTCCTGATCCTGGTCCAGGCGTCGGTGAAGTTCCACCAGCCCGAGGACGTGGCCGAGTTCGCGCTGGCGCTGCGCCGCAGCGGTCTGGACGAGCACGCCGGGAGCCTGCTCGGGGCGGCGGCCGTGGTCCGCTCCGCGCCCGACCTCGTGTCCGTGGCACTGGCCCTGGCCGGCGGCGAACTCGACGGCGCGGTGTGCGCCGCGATGTCGGCCGCCGCCGCCGAGCGGGCGGTGCCCGATCTGGTGACACTGAGCATCATGCTGCGCGAGGCGTGCCTGCCCCGGTACGCCGACGCCCTGCAACGGGCGGCGGCCGGACGGCGGTCCGCCTCGGACGTGGCCGAGTTCGTCCGCGCGCTCGGCCGCCACGGGCTGGCCCAGGACGCCGAGACGGTCTTCACCGAGACCCAGAGACGCAGCGTCGGCCACCTCATCCCGCTCGTCCAGGCGCTGCACGACAACCGGGCCTGGACCGTGCTGTCCGAGGCCGCGCAGCACCGGCCCGTCGACGATGTCGCCGTCCTGATCAGCGAGTTGCACCTGACCGGGCGGCACCAGTTCGCCGCCAACCTGCTGGTGCTGACCGTACGGACGCGGCCCGCCGAGCAGGTCGCGCGGCTGCTGGAGACGCTCGGTGCCATGGCACCGGGCGCGGAGGCGGTCCTGCGGGCCTCGGCGCGGCTGCTGGCACCGGAGGAGGCCTGCGCGCTGCTGGTCTGCCTGGAGCGGTTCGGGCTCACCGCGCCCGCCGAGGCCGTCTTCCGGTGCATCGTCTACGACGAGCTGGTCGGCCACGCGGGGCTCTTCCTGGCGGCCCTCGCCCGGTCCGGGTCGCGCTACGCGCGGGTGGACGTGCTGAGCGACCACACGGCCGGGATGAGCGAGTCGACGGTGGCCCCCCTGCTGCTGGCCCTGGAGTCGGCCTCGCTCCTCGTCCATCTCGACGCGGTCATCGAGGACCGGTATCTGCGCTGCCCGGTGGTCGACGTGGTCCTGCTGGCCCGGCGGCTCGCCTCGGTCACCGAGGCGGCCCCCCGGGTCGACCGGGTGCTGGACCGGCTGGTGGAGCACACGGTCCGCGTCCGCTCCCTCGCCGACCAGGCGGCGCTGGTCACCGCCCTGCGGGCGGCCATGCTGGACCGGTGCGCCGAACGGCTGGCCGCCGAGGCCCTGGCGGCACACGGCGGACGGTTCAGGGACGAGCTGACCCGGGAGGAGACCAAGCACGAACAGAAGGTCATGTCCCGCGCCTTCTGGCTCCCGGACCGCCCGCGCCACCGCAGGGGCGGCCGGCCCTGACACCCCTGGCCGGTTCGGCAGAACGGCGGCCCCGGGGCCCGCGTCGGCGCACGCGGCGGGTCCCGGCCCAGGGGCGGGGTGTGGGCCGGGGGACGGCGACGTACCGTGTAGAGGACGGAGGAGGCGTGGTCCGCGGTGAGGGACATGGCGGCGCGCCGGCCCGCACCCCGGGGTGCGGGAGACGTCGAAGGCGGGAGAAGAAACTATGCCGGCACGTGTCCGAAGGACCCGAGGACACCGGTCCGCTCTGCGCACCGCGGTCCCCGTGGCCACCCTGATCCTGGCCGCGACGGCGTGCGGCGGGACATCCGCGCAGGTGGGCGCGGTCGGCTCCACGGCCGGGTCGCCGACCGCCCGGAGCGCGCAGACACCGGCACCGGCGACGGCGCCCTCGCAGAGCGCGACCGGACGCGACCGGCCCGCCGCCCCGGCCAGAAGCGCGTCCGCCACCCTCGGTGGCCATGCGTCCACACCGCGTGCCGCGCCCTCGGCGCGCTCCGCCCAGTGCGTCGACGACTACTTCACGGGCATGACCACGGCGCAGCGGGTGGGACAGCTCTTCATGGGCGGGGTCGCCGCGGCCCATCCCGACCAGAGCCAGCTGAACACGCTGCGCGAGCAGCATGTGGGCTCCGTCATGCTGACCGGGCGCAGCAGCGCGGGCACGGCGGCAACCCGGAAGATCGTCGACGGCATCCGCAAGCAGGCCGACCGGGTCGGCGGGCGGAGCGCCGGGATGGTGGTCGCCACCGACCAGGAGGGCGGCCAGGTGCAGGTGCTGAGCGGCCCCGGCTTCTCGGCCATGCCCAACGGGCTCACCCAGGGCGGCTGGAGCACCGCCACCCTGCGTGACCGGGCCGCCACCTGGGCCGGGCAGCTCAAGGCGGCCGGGGTGAACCTGAACCTGGCCCCGGTCGCGGACGTGGTCCCGGCGAGCCTGGGGACCGGCAACCGCCCGATCGGCTACTTCCACCGGGAGTTCGGGCACACCCCGGAGGTCGTGGCCTCGCACAGCGGGGCGTTCGCCGCCGGGTCGGCGCAGGCGGGCGTGATGACCACGCTGAAGCACTTCCCCGGTCTCGGACAGGTGGTGGGCAACACGGACACCACGGCGAACGTCGTGGACTCGGTCACGACCACCTCGTCCCCCTCGCTCGCCCCGTTCCGGTCCGGCATCAAGGCCGGTTCGCCCTTCGTGATGATCTCCTCGGCCAGCTACTCCAAGATCGACGCCAAGCACCTGGCGGCGTTCTCGCCCGCGGTCATCAGCCAACTCCTGCGCCACGACATGGGTTTCAAGGGTGTGGTCATCTCCGACGACCTGGGCGACGCGGTCGCCGTGCGGTCCTTCACCCCGGCGCAGCGCGCGGTGGACTTCATCGCGGCGGGCGGCGACATGGTCCTGACGATACGGCCGGCCATCGTGCCGGAGATGACCCGTGCCGTGCAGAACAAGATGGCGCAGGACGCCTCCTTCCGCGCCAAGGTGGAGGCGAGCGTGCACCGGGTGCTGGAGGCCAAGCACAAGGCGGGCCTGCTCGACTGCGGATGACCACTCGGCTGCGCATGGCCACCGGTCCGGCGGACGACCGGTCACGCGCCGGTCGGGCCGGACACATGGCAGGCGGGCCGGACGCATGGGTGGCGGGCGGGCCGGGCGCACGAACGGACAGCCGGTCCCGCCACAGGTGTCCGGTTGGTTGCACACGGTTCGTTGCACTTTCGTTCCACTTCTGTACCGCTTCCTCCACAGGGAGAAAATCCGGTTGATACGTGAGGGACGTGTGGAAAGATCGCGGAGTATCTCCGGATCTTTCCGGGCCGCACCACGGTCCGCGATCCGGCCCCCATGACCAACTGGAGGACCCACGTGGCCAAAAGCTCCGGCCTGAACACGCGTCGCGCGGCGGCGCGTTTCACGGTTGCGGCGGTCACCGCCGCGCTGGTGGCGACCGGTACCAGCACCGCATTCGCCGTCGACGCCCCTGGACGATCTGCCTCGCAGGTCTCCACCGACGCCAAGGCGTCGGGCGCCACGCAGTACGGCGTCAAGGTGCAGTCCAAGAAGGCCCAGGTCAACGCGCTGTACGGGATGGACGGCAACGGCAATCTGTCCGGGTACGCTCCCGACGGCAAGGGCGGCCTCGGCCCCCGCCAGCCGACCGGCTCGGGCTGGCAGGACACCCGCTTCATCACGCAGGTGGACCAGAACCTCAACGGCGAGTCGGACGGCATCTGGGACGTCACCGGCAGCCAGCTCCGCTACCGGGACTGGAGCAGCACGTCCCCCGTGCTCGTCGGCGGCGGCTGGAACATCTACAACCGCCTGCTCTCGGCCGGGAACCTGGGCGGCGCCGCCTACGAAGACCTGCTGGCGCGGGACGGCTCGGGCGTGCTGTGGCTCTACCTGGGCTACGGCAACGGCAAGCTGACCTCGCGTTACAAGGTCGGCGGCGGCTGGAACGCGTACACCGACATCGCGGGCAAGGGCGACCTGACCGGCGACGGCAAGGACGACATCGTCGCCAAGGACACCTCGGGTGTGCTGTGGCTCTACAAGGGCACCGGCAACTCCAAGGCCCCGTTCGCGGCGCGTACCCGTATCGGCAGCGGCTGGAACGCGTACAACGCCCTGATCTCCGTCGGTGACATCAACTACGACGGCATCACCGACCTGATCGCCCGGGACAAGTCCGGCGCGCTGTGGCTGTACAAGGGCACCGGCAAGGCCGCCGCCCCGTACGCGCCGAAGGTGAAGATCGGCAACAGCGGCTGGAACACCTACCGCATCCTGTACTGATCCGGACGCATCGCCCCGCGCGGGGGCGTACCAGCGGGCCGTTCCCTCCGGGAGCGGCCCGTTCGGCATGTGTGAGCGAGGTCTCTCCCTCATCAGTTCCACACATGGTCACACCAGTCTCTGTATCGCCTTGAGGTGTCTCCGCCGGATCCCCTGCGGGTGTCTCCTCAAGGTGTCTCTTCGAAGTTTCTCCTTCGAGGAGTCTCTTTCGGTGTGTTTCTCGGACGGGAAGGACAGGGACGGCTGGTATGCGCAGACCCAGGAGATATCCGGTGGGCGCCGTCGCCATCGCGGTGGCGCTCACCTCGGGGCTGGTCGGCGGGGCCGCCGCCGCGCCGCCGGGCGATGCCCGCGGCACGGCCGGCACCGCGGCGGCCGGGGCGTCGAAGGCGGTGACGCTGATCACCGGTGACCGGGTCCTGGTCACGGCCACCGGTCAGATCACCTCGGTGCGGCGGGCCGAGGGCCGGGAACGGGTGCCGTTCTCCGTGCGCAAGATCGCCGGGCACACCCATGTGGTGCCCGGCGACGCGGAACTGCTGCTGGCGAAGGGCACGTTGGACCCGCGGCTCTTCGACGTGACCAAGCTGCTGGCGGACGGCTACGACGACGCGCACCGTTCCGGGGTGCCGCTGATCGTCACCTTCCGGGGGCGGCAGAAGCGCTCGTTGGACACGTTCACCGGAGCTGGGGCGCGGCTGGACCGCGAACTGCCCGTCGTCGACGGTGCCTCGCTGCACACCGACCGGAGCCGCGGCGCCGCGTTCTGGAACGCCCTGACCGGCAGCCCCACCGACAAGGATGCCCGTACCGGTGCGGAGTTCAGCGCCTCGGCGGCGGTGGCGAAGGTGTGGCTGGACGGCAAGCGGAAGGGCGTTCTGGACCGGAGCGTGCCGCAGATCGGCGCCCCCACGGCCTGGGCCGCCGGGTACGACGGCACCGGCACCAAGGTCGCCGTGCTGGACACCGGGATCGACGGGAGCCATCCCGACCTGGCGGGCCAGGTGATCGCGGAGCAGAACTTCAGCGACTCCCCCGACACCGCCGACCACTACGGCCACGGCACCCATGTGGCGTCCGTCGTCGCCGGGACGGGCGCCCAGTCCGGCGGCAGGTACAAGGGCGTCGCACCGGGCGCGAAGCTCCTCAACGGCAAGATCATCGACGACGGGAACGAAGGCGAGGAGTCCGGCATCGTCGCCGGTATGGAGTGGGCGGTGGCCCAGGGCGCGGACATCGTCAATCTCAGCATCGGTGGTGAGGACACCCCCGGTATCGACCCGGTGGAGGAAGCGGTCGACCGGCTCTCCTCCACGAGCGGAACGCTCTTCGTCGTCGCGGCCGGGAACGACGGCAAGGACGAGCACACGGTCAACTCCCCGGGCAGCGCCGAGGCCGCGCTCACCGTCGGCGCCGTCGACAAGGCCGACAAGCTCGCGGGCTTCTCCAGCCGCGGTCCGCGCGTCGGGGACGGCGGAGTCAAGCCCGACCTGACCGCACCCGGCGTCGCCATCACCGCGGCCTCGGCTCCCGGCAGCACACTGGAGAACGAGAACCCCTCCGGCATACCCGGCTATCTCACACTCGACGGCACCTCCATGGCCACTCCGCATGTCGCGGGCGCCGCCGCACTGCTGGCCCAGCAGCACCCCGACTGGAACGGCACGCGGCTCAAGGCGGTGCTGACAGGATCCGCCGAGCCGGGTCCGTACAGCGCGTTCCAGCAGGGCACCGGCCGGACCGATGTGGCGCGAGCGATCAAGCAGAGTGTCATCACCGAGCAGGGACCGCTCGACTTCGGCGAGCAGCAGTGGCCGCACACCGACGACAAGCCGGTGACGAAGCAGCTCACGTACCGCAATCTGGGGACGGGTCCGGTCGCCCTCGACCTGTCCGCCGACGCCTTCTCGGTGAACGGAAAACCCGCCGCCGAGGGCATGTTCACCGTCTCACCGCGGCACCTCACCGTCCCGGCGGGCGGTACGGCCACCGCCTCCGTCACCGCGGACACCCGGGCCGGTGACGCCGACGGCTCGTTCGGCGGGGCGGTGACCGCCGTCTCCGCCGACGGCAAGGCCAGGGTACGCACCGCCATGGGGGTGGAGCGCGAGGCCCAGATGCTCGACCTGACGCTCCGGCACCTCGGCGAGGACGGCAGTCCCACCGACGACGCCACGACCGAGATCCAGGGCGTCGACAACGACTTCCACTCGTTCCTCGCCCCTGAGGCCGACGGAGAGCTGACGGTACGCCTGCCCAAGGGCACCTACTCCCTGAGCAGTACGGTCCACCCGGGCTACACCGCCCCGAAGCACGCCCTGCTGTTCCAGCCCAGGCTGGAGCTGGACGCGGACACCACCGTCGTCGTCGATGCCCGGCAGGCACAGCCGGTCCAGGTCAGCGTGCCCGACCCGGCGGCCAAGAACATCGACGGCCTGATCGCCGTCGGCTGGAAGCGGGACGCGGGACTCGACCCAGGCATCTACACCTACGCCTCCCCCGGGTTCCAGAGGGTCGCGGTCGGACAGATCGGCCGGCGGCTGCCCGCCGGGCAGGCGTTCGCCCAGTACTCGGGGACCTGGAGCAACCAGGAAGGCAGCGCGCCCGTCAACTACCGTCTCGCGTGGACGCGTACCGGTCTGCTGGGCGGTTTCAGCGCCCAGGTCGACCAGAGGCAACTCGCCGAGGTCGACGTCCGGATCGGCACCCCCACCGCGCCGGAGGACGCGTACCTCCAGGCCCAGCCCTTCACCCCGCGAGGCGAACTTCTCGTCTTCGGCCAGCCGTTGCAGGCGAGCCTCCCCCTGCGGGAGACCGACTATGTCCTCGGTAACCGCACCAAGTGGAGTTTCAGCCTGCTCGCGGGGGCCGGAGCCGAGACACAGCTCTTCGGAGCGGCGGCGTACGAGGCCGGCCGGAGCTACACCGAGCAGTACAACGTCGGCGTGTTCGGGCCTGCCCTGGACCACACGGACACCGCGCCGCCGGTGTCCGCCCTCGGCGCCGCACGGAACGGGAACGTCCTCCAGGCGCACCTTCCGCAGTTCAACGACGCCGCCGGACACTGGAACCTGGGCCCCGTCGTCACGGCGGTCAGCTCACTCACGGCCGACGGCAAGGAGGTCCCCGACGTGCGCGGCGTCTCACCGGCCGAGGATGTCGTCCAGTACACCGTCCCGGACCGGGACAGCGCGTACAAGCTGACCCTGGACACCTCGCGTGATCCGGCCGCCACCCCGGTCAGCACCCGGGTCAGGACGGAATGGACCTTCCGCTCCGCCCGGACGCCCGAGGACACGTGGACCGCGCTGCCGCTGTCCGTGGTCCGCTTCTCCCCCGCGCTGACCCCGGCCAGTACCGCGAAGGCAGGACGGAAGTTCGACGTGCCGTTCCGGATCGAGGGCGCCGCGGCCGCGCAGAAGCCCGAGAAGCTCGCCTTCGAGGTCTCCTACGACGAGGGCCGCACCTGGCAGCGCGCCGTCGTCGTCGGTACGCACCTCTCGCTGCGGCATCCGGACGAGGCGGGCTCCGTGTCCCTGCGGGCCGCCTTGACCGACGCCCGGGGCAACACGCTGGTCCAGACGATCGAGCGCGCCTATCTGACCACCAAGTAGGCGCTTCTCGGAGCCAGTTGTTCCTCGCTGCCCCTGGCCGGGGTGGCATCGATGCCACCCCGGCCAGGGGCAGCGCCGTCCTCAGGACCGGATGTCGGTGTCCCAGTCCAGGAGGCGGGCGAGGGCGGCGGCCTCGGCGCTCGCGGGTCCGGCCGCCGCCGCCCGGGTGGCCGGGGAGGCGGTGTGGGTGCCGCGGGAGATGTTGCCGCTGACGGTGGTGTTGTGTGCGGTGCGCGGACGGCGGAGCGCTTCGTAGAGGGTGAGGGCCGAGGTGCGGTCGGGGGTGTCGCGCAGGCACTTCGCGAGGACGACGGCGTCCTCCAGGGCCATGGAGGCGCCCTGGCCGGTGGCCGGGGAGGCGGCGTGGGCCGCGTCGCCGACGAGCAGCACGCGACCGGAGCGCCAGGGGGTCCCGGGCGGGAGTTCGGTCGCGTTGGTGACCATCAGTTCGCCGTCGGTGGCGGCGACGATGTCCGCGACCGGGGCCGGGTCCCGGCGCAGCAGGGGGGCGAGCAGCTCCCGCCAACGGCCGGGCGTGCCCTGGGCGATGGCGTCGGCGGGCAGCGGTGCGTCGCTCACCCGCGCGAACCAGTATGTCTCCCCCTCGGGTGACATGGCGTGCCCGAACGCGGCGGCGCTGCCGCGCACCATGGTGATGCAGGACGACTCCTGGGTCCTGGGCGCGGCGCGGGTGTAGCCGTAGAAGACCCGCTGGCCCGCGTAGCGGGGCTCGGCGGCGGGGGCGATCGCGCGGCGGACCGTGGAGTGCACGCCGTCCGCGCCGACGAGCAGGTCGCCCGTCGCGGTGGAGCCGTCGGCGAAGCGCGCGGTGACGCCGTCCGGGCCGTCCTCGACGGCGGTGAGGCGGGCGCCGTGGCGGACGGGGACACCGCGGGCCGTGGCCTCCGCCTGGAGGGCGGCGTTGAGTTCGCCGCGGCGCAGGCAGCGGTAGCGCAGCAGGGGGTCGCCGGGCTCGCCCAGCGGCACGTGCGCGGCCTCGGCGCCGGACGCGTCGCACACGCGCATCGAGGTCAGCGGGAAGCCCAGCGCCGCGACCGGGGCGGCGGCGCCGAACTGGGCGAGGGCGCGCATGCCGTTCCCGGCGAGGGTGAGGAACGCGCCGATGTCCTCCGCCGCGTCGGGATGCGCCTCGTACACGGTGACGTCGTGGCCCGCCTTGTCCAGGGCCAGGGCGGTCGCCGTACCGGCGATCCCGCCGCCGACGACGAGAACATGTGCCATGTCTCCCCCTGCTCGGTACGGTCGTTCACGGTACGGTCGTTCAGCGGGCCCCGGCCGGGTTGGTGTCCTCGCCGAGATAGGTGCCGTACCCCTCGGCGACCAGCGGCCCCTCGAAGACCAGGACCTCGTTGACCAGACCGCCTTTCTGGTTGCGGTAGTTGATGACCAGGCAGTCGACGCCGACGTAGCTGCCGACCACCTCGAAGCGCAGGTCGGGGATGCGGCGCAGGCCCTCGGTCCAGTAGGCGCGCAGCGCGTCCTTGCCCCGGATGACCCCGTCACCGCCCAGCAGTTGGGCGGCCACGGGCGAGCGGAACGTCACCTCGTCGGTGAAGTGCGCCAGCAGGGCGTCCAGGTCGTGCGCGTTCCACGCGCTCACCCAGGAGTCGACGAACTTCCGTGCCGTTGCTCGGTCCATGGCCCGCATTATGCCGGGGCCGGGGCCGGCCGTGCCGGACCGCTGCCCGTCGCGGGCGCGGCGAAGTCCACGTCGGCGGCGGCCAGTACCCGCACGCTGCGGCCGGGGAAGCGGAGGTTGCGGAAGATCTCGTTGTGGTGCGCGACGGACCGCTCGGGCGGCGCGTACGGCGTCCGGTCCGGGCGTACGGAGGTGGTGTGGCCGTCGGCGACGAGAACCAGGTCGTAGTGGTGGCTCAGCGCCTGGCGGGCGGTGGTGTCCACGCAGATCTCCGTCGCGAATCCGGTGACGACGACCTCCGTGGCGCCGAGCGTCCTCAGTGTCCCGTCCAGTCCGGTGCCGAGGAAGCTGTCGGGGCTGTCCTTGCGGACGACCACCTCGCCTTCCTCCGGCCGGAGTTCGGGGACGATCCGCCATCCCTCGGTGCCCGGCCGCATGCCTCCGTCCGCCGCCCCGTCCTGCACCAGGACGACCGGCACCCCGGCGGCCCGCGCCCGCGCCCGCAGCCCGGCGATCACGGCGACGGTCTCTGCGGCGCGGTGGGCGATGGCCATGGTGGCGTTCTGCATGTCGATGACGAGCAGTGCGGGGACGTGTTTGCGGGGCTGGTGCGGCATGGGGTCACGGTAGCTCGCGGGGGGGGCGGGGGCGCAGGCGGGTTTCCGGTGGCCGTCGCCCCGGCGGCAGCCTGGACCTCGGAGGCCGTTCGCCGGGCTCTGGAAGGAAAGCGGCGGCAGGGGCGAAAGCAAGTGACGGCCGGGCTCTGCGGGGCGGGCGCCGCTGTCGCGGTGGGCACGGCGACGGGCGGACAGGTGGCCGAGACCGTTCCCTACCTCGTCGCCTGCGGGTTGGCCGCCGTGCTGCTCGGGGTCCGTACGCTGCGCACCGCCGGACACGCCCGTGAGGTGCTGCGCCGCGGACCCTGGACCGCCTGTCCCGCCGTCGCGGTCCCGGCGCGCAGAGGAGCGGCGCGCCTGGTGATCCGGGCGCCGGACAGCGGGGAGTTGTGGCCGCTGACCCCCTTGGTGGACCTCTCGAACCGGCACGCGGCGGTGCCGCCCGCCTCCGGTGTCCTCTGGTGGTGCGGGGATCCCGCGCTGGGCGGAGTGGTGGCGCAGCCCGGTGGGCTGACGTTCGTGTGGGCGCGGCCGACGCGCGGGCACCGGCGGCGGGAGGCCGACCTGCGGGCGGCCGTCGCGGCGGGGGTGACACGGTGCCCGGTACCGCACCAGCCGTCGGGGGCGGCGCGGCCCTCGGGGGCGGCGCGGCCCTCCGGGACGCCCGTACCGCCACCGCGCCGTCACCGCGCCCTCTTCCGTTGGTGCGCACTGTTGGGGGCGGTGGTCATGGGCCTGGGTGTCGCCGGGTCGGTGGCGGCGGAGGGGGACCCGCAGGTGGACCTGAAGGTGATCCAGGCGGACGCGCGAGGGCACTGCACCGTGGTGTGGAAGGACCCCTGGAACGGGTCCCGGCGGCAGGGCCCCTTCCGCTGCGATCCCACCCGGGATGCGATTCCGGCGGACTCCGAGACCGGGTTCGTGGTCTCCTACGGTCCCTGGAAGGGCGATCTCTACAACTCCCGCCGCGTCGGCTCCCCCGCCAAGGGGGTCGACGACGGGCTCGCCCTCACCGGGTTCCTGCTCCTGTTCGTTTCCGGCATCGGCGGCACGGTCCGTGTCGTGCTGCGGGTCTCGCGGAGGCGTACCGCGCGGCGGCTGCGGGCCCGCATCGGTCCGGTGGGCGGCGTACGGCCGGACACGGTTCCTGTGCCCCGCACCGGCGACGGCCCCCAAGTGTCCCTGGTCAAGACACCGTCCCCGGCTCCCGAGGAGCCCGCGCGGGCCGTCGGTCTGTCCTACGCCGTCTGGGCGGAGCTCGCCGGACGGATGTCCCCACCGGAGCCGCCGGACGGTACGCGGCGCGACGCCGATGTGCGCGAGGTGCCCTGGTGGCGGGTGCGGTCCCTGCGGCAGATCTCCCGGGTGGACGGGGTCGTGGGAGGGCTGGTCTGCGTGCTCATCGGAGTGGGGTGCTGGGTGCAGCCGAGTGTGAAGACCGGCCAGGGTGTCTTTCTCCTGCTGCTGGGTGTCGCTCTCGCGGTGGTGTCGACGCGGCACGCCGTCGCGCACGGCGTCGCCGACGCCCGTGTGCTCGCACGCGCCGCGAAGGCCCCGGTGTCCGTACCGAGGCCGTACGTCCTCGTGTCCGACCCGTGCGACGGCGGGCCGGTGCTGGTCCTGTTCCCGGCGCACGCCGACGCCACGACGGAGCCCGACGCCGTACTGGCCGTCCACCCGTCCCGACCGAACGGGTGGACACGGCAGGGGATGGCCTCCGGTGCGGGCACCGCCGACCTGCGCGGCTGGCTCGACACGGGTCCCGAGGGGCCGGTCGTCGTGCCGTGGATCGACGGACGGCCGGTGTGGTCGCGGCGGAATCTGCGGGAGATACGTGCCTCCGTGGCGGCGGACCGCGCCCTGCTCCGCCACCTCATGGGCGCACCGGAGGAGGCGCTCCCCTGCCCGCTCGGCCCGGTGTCACTCCCGGAGCGGACCAAAGCCCTCTGAAGCAGGCCCGGTTCGTCAGCCGACGACGGTCCAGGTGTCGTTGCCTGCGAGGAGGGCGGCCAGGTCGCCCGTGCCCTGTTGCTGTGCCGCGGTGTCGAGCTGGTCGGCCATGAGGGTGTCGTAGACCGGGCGTTGGACGTCGCGGAAGACTCCGACGGGGGTGTGGTGGAGGGTGTCGGGGTCGGCGAGGCGGGAGAGGGCGAAGGCGGTGGTCGGGGAGGCGGCGTGCGCGTCGTGGACCAGGATGTCGGCCTCGTTGTCCGGTGTGACAGTGACGACGTGCAGGTCGCCGGTGGTCCGGTCGCGTACGACNCCNCGNCNGCCGTCNGNNCCNANGCGGATCGGNTGGCCGTGTTCGAGGCGGATCATGGCCTCGTCGGCGCGCTGTCTGTCCTTGAGGGCGTCGAAGGCGCCGTCGTTGAAGATGTTGCAGTTCTGGTAGATCTCGACGAGGGCGGTGCCGGGGTGGGCGGCGGCCTGGCGCAGGACCTCGGTGAGGTGTTTGCGGTCGGAGTCGAGGGTGCGGGCGACGAAGGTGGCTTCGGCGCCGAGGGCGAGGGAGACGGGGTTGAAGGGGGCGTCGAGGGAGCCCATCGGGGTGGATTTGGTGATCTTGCCGGTTTCGGAGGTGGGGGAGTACTGGCCCTTGGTGAGGCCGTAGATGCGGTTGTTGAAGAGCAGGATCTTCAGGTTGACGTTGCGGCGCAGGGCGTGGATGAGGTGGTTGCCGCCGATGGAGAGTGCGTCGCCGTCGCCGGTGACGACCCAGACGGACAGGTCGCGGCGGCTGGTGGCCAGGCCGGTGGCGATGGCGGGGGCGCGGCCGTGGATGGAGTGCATCCCGTAGGTGTTCATGTAGTACGGGAAGCGGGAGGAGCAGCCGATGCCGGAGATGAACACGATGTTCTCGCGGGCCAGGCCGAGTTCGGGCAGGAAGCCCTGGACGGCGGCGAGGACGGCGTAGTCACCGCAGCCGGGGCACCAGCGGACCTCCTGGTCGGACTTGAAGTCCTTCATCGACTGCACGGCCTCGGCCTTGGGCACCAGGG
>NZ_KB892193.1:0-21526 GCF_000373685.1 Streptomyces sp. PsTaAH-124
AGAGCGCCGAGGTGGGCCTCGTGCCGATCGGCGGCGCCCGGGTCGCCATCGGCTTCGCCGGACTGGTCGACGGCCCGCTGGACGCCCCCGGCGCCAGGCAGGAGGCCCTGCGCCGGGCCGCCGCCTGCGGCTACCTGGGCGTGTCCGCGACGGAAGCGGCGGGACCGGAAGCCGCCGGGACGGAAGCCGCCGGGACGGAAGCCGCCGGGACGGAAGCCGCCGGGACGGAAGCCGCCGGGACGGAAGCCGCCGGGACCGAAGCCGCCGAAACACAGGCCGACCGAGCGGAACCCCCCGCACCCCCGGCCCCCGCACCCCCAGCCCCCGACGCCCCGGCCCCCGACGCCCCGGAAGGAGACGCCCGATGAGCCGTTCCAAAGGACGCGAGGTGAGCCGGGCGATCCACGTCGATCCGCACGCCTACGCCGCCACCCACGGCCCCCGCGCCGGTGACCGGGTCCGCCTCGGCGACTCCGGTCTGGTGATCCGGGTGGAGTCGGACGCGCAGCGGTACGGCGACGAGTTCCTGGCCGGGTTCGGCAAGACCGCCCGCGACGGACTGCACCTCAAGGCCGCGGCCGTCCGCGACACCTGCGACGTCGTGATCAGCAACGTCGTCGTGATCGACGCGGTGCAGGGCATCCGCAAGGTGTCCATCGGCATCCGCGAGGGCCGGATCAGCGCCGTGGGCCGGGCCGGCAACCCGGACACGCTCGACGGGGTCGACGTCGTCGTGGGCACCGGCACGACCATCGTGTCCGGCGAGGGCCTGATCGCGACCGCCGGAGCCGTGGACACCCATGTGCACCTGCTGTCGCCGCGGATCATGGAGGCGTCCCTCGCCTCCGGGGTGACCACGGTCATCGGGCAGGAGTTCGGGCCGGTGTGGGGCGTCGGCGTCAACTCGCCCTGGGCGCTGCGGCACGCCTTCGGCGCCTTCGACGCCTGGCCGGTCAACATCGGCTTCCTGGGCCGGGGTTCGTCCTCGCAGGGCGCCCCCCTCGTCGAGGCGCTGGCCGAGGGCGGCGCCTGCGGCTTCAAGGTGCACGAGGACATGGGCGCCCACACCCGCGCCCTGGACACCGCCCTGCGGGTGGCCGAGGACCACGACGTGCAAGTGGCCCTGCACAGCGACGGCCTGAACGAGTGCCTGTCGGTGGAGGACACCCTGCGCGTCCTGGAGGGGCGTACGATCCACGCCTTCCACATCGAGGGCTGCGGCGGCGGGCATGTGCCCAATGTGCTGAAGATGGCGGGCGTGCCCAATGTCATCGGCTCCTCCACCAACCCCACGCTGCCCTTCGGCCGGGACGCGGTCGCCGAGCACTACGGCATGATCGTCTCCGTCCACGACCTGAAGACCGACCTGCCCGGCGACGCCGCCATGGCCCGCGACCGCATCCGAGCGGGCACCATGGGCGCCGAGGACGTGCTGCACGACCTGGGCGCGATCGGCATCACCTCCTCCGACGCGCAGGGCATGGGCCGCGCGGGCGAGACCGTGCGGCGCACCTTCGCGATGGCCGGGAAGATGAAGGCCGAGCTGGGCCCGGCCGAGGGCGACGGCCCCGGCGACGACAACGGCCGCGTGCTGCGCTACATCGCCAAGCTGACCGTCAACCCGGCCATCGCGCACGGCCTCTCCCACGAGGTCGGCTCCCTGGAGGCCGGCAAGCTCGCCGACATCGTGCTGTGGCGCCCGGAGTACTTCGGCGCCAAACCGCAGCTCGTGCTGAAGTCCGGCTTTCCCGCGTACGGCGTCACCGGCGACCCGAACGCGGCCACCGACACCTGCGAACCCCTCGTGCTGGGACCGCAGTTCGGCGCGCACGGCGCCACCCCCGCCGAACTCTCCGTCGCGTTCGTGGCGCAGGCCGCGCTCGACCAGGGCGGCGACACCATGCCCACCCGCAGGCGCCGGGTCGCCGTGCGCGGCACCCGCGGCATCGGCCCGGCCGACCTGCGCCTGAACTCCCGTACCGGAGCGGTCGACGTCGACCAGCGCACCGGCCTGGTCACCCTGGACGGCGACCCGCTGCGCTCGGAGCCCGCCGACTCCGTCTCCCTGAACCGCCTGTACTTTCTCTGAGAAACCGAGAACCCATATGAGCACCCCCGCCGCCGACGGCTTCTCCATGCCCGCCGAATGGGAGCCGCACGAGCGCACCTGGATGGCCTGGCCGGGCGCCAACCCGACCTTCGACACCCCGGAGGAACTGGCCGCCTCCCGTACCGCCTGGGCGTCGGTCGCCCGCGCGGTGCGCCGCTTCGAACCGGTCACCGTGGTCTGCGGCCCCGGCCAGTCCGCCGAGGCCCGCGCCCTGCTCGGCGACGGCGTCGACACCGTCGAACGCGACCTCGACGACGCCTGGATGCGCGACATCGGCCCCACCTTCCTCAAGGACCGCACCGGCCGGCTGGCCGCCGTGGACTGGACGTTCAACGGCTGGGGCGCCCAGGACTGGGCCCGCTGGGAGCACGACGCGAAGATCGGCGCGTACGTGGCCGACCTCGCCGGAGCGAAGACGTACGCCTCACGGCTGGTCAACGAGGGCGGCGCGATCCACGTCGACGGCGAGGGCACCGTCCTGCTCACCGAGACCGTCCAGCTCGGCCCGGAGCGCAACCCGCACTGGTCCCGGGAGCAGGTCGAGGCGGAGATCCACGCGCACCTGGGCACCCGCAAGGCGATCTGGCTGCCGCGCGGCCTGACCGGCGACTACCCGCCGCACGGCTACGGCACCCTCGGCCATGTCGACATCGTCGCCGCCTTCGCCCGCCCCGGCGTCGTCGTCGCCCACCACCAGCCCGACCCGGCCCACCCCGACCACGAGGTCACCAAGGAGGTCATCGCCCTCCTGCGCGCCGCCACCGACGCCCACGGCCGCCCCCTGGAGGTCGTCGAGGTGACCGCCCCCACCGTGCTGGAGGCCGACGGCCACTGGGCCGACTACTCCTACATCAACCACTACCTCTGCAACGACGGCGTCGTCCTGTGCGCCTTCGATGACCCCCGCGACGAGGACGCCGCCGCCGTCTTCCGCCGCCTCTTCCCCGACCGCACGGTCACCCTGGTCGACGCCCGCACGATCTTCGCGGGCGGCGGCGGCATCCACTGCATCACCCAGCAGCAGCCGAAGTAGGGCCCGCGCCGACGGTCGGGTAGAACGTACGCGTGGATGTACTGCTCTTCGCCGCTCGCGGCCACCGACCCGCCGAGCCGGTCCGGACGCCGGACGTGGTGTGCGGCCAGGTTTCCGTCCGGGTGAATCCGGGATCCGTCCGGGTGGATGCGGGGGCGGGGCGGTGACGCGCAGCCGTACGCCCGCGCCGCCGCGCGAGGAGGTGCTCGCCGTCGCCATGGAGATGATCGCCGAACGCGGTCTGGAGAAGCTCACGATGGCGGCGCTGGGCCGCGAGGTCCAGATGAGCAGCGGGCATCTGCTGTACTACTTCGGCTCCAAGGACGAGCTGCTGCTGCGCACCCTGGAGTGGAGCGAGAGCCGGCTCGGGGCCGAGCGCGGGCGGCTGCTGGCGCGGGACGCCCCGGCCCGGGAGCGGCTGGACGCCTATGTCGCCCTGTATGTGCCCGACGGGCGGCACGACCCGCACTGGACGCTCTGGCTGGAGGTCTGGAACCGCTCGCTGACCGCCGCCGAGGACGCCCGGGACCGGCAGGGCGCCATCGAGGGCGCCTGGCACCGCGACCTGGCGGCCCTGGTCGCCGAGGGCGTCTCGCGCGGCGAGTTCCGCCCGGTGGACGCCGACCGCTTCGCGACCCGGCTGCGCGCCCTGCTCGACGGCTTCTCGCTCCAGGTGGCGATCGGGCTGCGCGGCACCGGCCGCGAGCGGGTGCTCGGCCTGGTGGGGGAGTTCCTGGACGAGTCGCTGACGCCGTAGCGCGCCTTGCCGCCACTCGCGCGGGGTGCGTCGGCCGGGTCCCGGCGGGGCAGTCACAGCGCATGGGACGAGAGCAGTGGAAGAAGATCTGGATCGGCTCGGCGGGGAACATGGTGGAGTGGTACGACTGGTTCGTCTACGCCAGTTTCGCCACCTACTTCGCCGGGGCGTTCTTCCCGCACGGCAATCCGACCGCGCAGATGATGAACACCGCGGGCATCTTCGCGGTCGGGTTCTTCATGCGGCCGGTCGGCGGCTGGTTACTGGGCCGGGTCGGTGACCGCCAGGGCCGCAAGGCCGCCCTGACCCTGACGGTCACCCTGATGTCGGCCTCGGCGGTGCTGATCGCCGTCGCGCCGACCTACGGCGTCGCCGGGTACGGCGGCGCGCTGGTGCTGCTGCTGGCCCGGCTGCTCCAGGGTCTTTCGGTGGGCGGCGAGTACGCGGCCAGCGCCACCTATCTCACCGAGGCGTCCGACCCGCGCCGCCGCGGCTTCGCCTCCAGCTTCCAGTACGTCTCCATGACCGCGGGCCAGATCGTCGGCCTCGGCCTCCAGATCCTCCTCCAGCGGACCATGTCCGACGACGTGCTGCACAGCTGGGGCTGGCGGATCCCGTTCGTGGTGGGCGCGCTCGGCGCCGCCGTGATCTTCTACCTCCGGCGCAGCATGCTGGAGACCGAGGTGTACGAGGCCGACGACAGCGGCGGCGCGGAGCGCGGCACGCTGCGCGCGCTGTGGGCGCACAAGCGCGAGGCGCTGCTCGTGATGGCGCTGACCATGGGCGGCACGGTGGCGTACTACACGTACACCACCTACCTCACCAAGTACCTGTCCAACTCCGCGGGCCTGCCCAAGCGGACCGCGACGCTGGTCTCCTTCACCGCGCTGATCGTCTTCGCCTGCCTCCAGCCGCTGGCCGGGCGGCTCTCCGACCGGATCGGGCGCCGTCCGCTGCTGATCACCTTCGCGGTCGGCTCGACCCTGCTGACCGTGCCGATCCTCACCCTGCTCCGGCACGCGGGCAGCTTCTGGCCCGCGCTGGGGCTGTCCCTGCTGGCCCTGGTCGTGGTCACCGGATACACCTCGATCAACGCCTGTGTGAAGGCCGAGCTGTTCCCCACCGGCGTGCGCGCTCTCGGCGTGGCGCTGCCCTACGCGCTGGCCAACGCCCTGTTCGGCGGCACCGCGGAATACGTCGCGCTGTGGTTCAAGAACGCCGGGATCGAGTCGGGCTTCTTCTGGTACGTGGCGGCCTGCGCGGCGGTCTCGCTGGTGGTCTACGTCAGCATGCGCGAGACCCGGGACCTGGACCTGACCCGGGTGAAGAACGCCGAGGTGTCCACGCCCGCGCCCGCATCCTGAGACGGCGGTGAGCGCGGGGGCGGGACTGTGCCAGACTGCCCCCGTGCTCTCGTTCGCCATGATTATTGGCAGCAGGCGCGCCGGTCCGCAGTGACCGCCACGTACGACCAGGTACGGGCGGCCACCGTCGTCCTCGACCCGCGCGCAGACCTCTCGCACCCGCGAGGGGTCTTTCGTTTTCCCGGCCCACCTTCAGCCGGGGAGCATGGCGCGCGAGTATTGGGGGGACGGTGGAGCCGGTCATTCCGGTACGACCGAGATCCCACACAGGAGCCCTGAGACATGTCCGAAACCAGCCGGCTGGACGATTCGTTCCACGTCTTCGACACCACCCTGCGCGACGGCGCCCAGCGGGAGGGCATCAACCTCACCGTCGCCGACAAGCTGGCCATCGCCCGCCACCTGGACGACTTCGGCGTGGGCTTCATCGAGGGCGGCTGGCCCGGGGCGAACCCCCGCGACACCGAGTTCTTCGCCCGAGCCAAGGACGAGATCGACTTCCGCACCGCCCGGCTCGTCGCCTTCGGCGCCACCCGCCGCGCCGGTGCCAAGGCCGCCGAGGACCCGCAGGTCAAGGCGCTGCTGGAGTCCGGCGCCGAGGTGATCACCCTGGTCGCCAAGTCGCACGACCGGCATGTGGAGCTGGCGCTGCGCACCACCCTGGAGGAGAACCTGGAGATGGTGCGCGACACCGTCGCCCACCTGAGCGCCCAGGGCCGCCGCGTCTTCGTGGACTGCGAGCACTTCTTCGACGGGTACCGCGCCAACCCCGAGTACGCCAAGGCGGTCGTCCGCGCCGCCGCCGAGGCGGGCGCCGACGTCGTGGTGCTGTGCGACACCAACGGCGGCATGCTGCCCGCCCAGGTCCAGGCCGTCGTCGCCACCGTCCTCGCCGACACCGGCGCCCGCCTCGGCATCCACGCCCAGGACGACACCGGCTGCGCGGTCGCCAACACCCTGGCCGCCGTCGACGCGGGCGCCACCCATGTGCAGTGCACCGCCAACGGCTACGGCGAGCGGGTCGGCAACGCCAACCTCTTCCCGGTCGTCGCCGCCCTGGAGCTGAAGTACGGCAAGCAGGTGCTCCCCGAGGGGCGGCTGCGCGAGATGACCCGGATCTCGCACGCCATCGCCGAGGTCGTCAACCTGACGCCCTCCACCCACCAGCCCTACGTCGGCCTGTCCGCCTTCGCCCACAAGGCCGGGCTGCACGCCTCCGCGATCAAGGTCGACCCCGACCTGTACCAGCACATCGACCCCGAGCGTGTCGGCAACACCATGCGCATGCTCGTCTCCGACATGGCCGGACGCGCCTCCATCGAGCTGAAGGGCAAGGAGCTCGGCATCGACCTCGGCGGCGACCGCGAGCTGGTCGGCCGGGTCGTGGAGCGGGTCAAGGAACGCGAGCTGAAGGGCTACACCTACGAGGCCGCCGACGCCAGCTTCGAGCTGCTGCTGCGCGCGGAGGTACAGGGCAGCCCGCTGAAGTACTTCGACGTGGAGTCCTGGCGGGCCATCGTCGAGGACCGCCCCGACGGCTCCCACGCCAACGAGGCCACCGTCAAGCTGTGGGCCAAGGGCGAGCGCATCGTCGCCACCGCCGAGGGCAACGGCCCGGTCAACGCCCTGGACCGGGCCCTGCGGGTCGCCCTGGAGAAGATCTATCCCCAGCTCGGCTCGCTCGAACTGGTCGACTACAAGGTCCGCATCCTGGAGGGCCGCCACGGCACCTCCTCCACCACCCGCGTGCTGATCTCCACCTCGGACGGCAAGGGCGAGTGGTCCACGGTCGGCGTCGCCGACAACGTCATCGCGGCCTCCTGGCAGGCCCTGGAGGACGCCTACACCTACGGTCTGCTGCGCGCCGCGGTGGACCCGGCCGCGTAGCCGGGAGGGCGCCCGGCCCCGCGTGCGGTCAGGGCGCCCGCCAGATGTTGTCGAAGGCCGCGTTCTCCACCCGCCGCCGCTGGCGGACGCCCTCCAGTTCGGTGACGGCGTCGCCCACGGCGGCCAGCACGGTCAGCGCGGTCCCGTCCTCGGGCTCGGCGGCCCGCCCGGCGTCGTCGGCCGGGTCCGGCGTGACGCCGAGCGTGGCGGCCAGGGCGGTGAGGACCGGTTCGCGGGCGGCCCAGCGGTCGGCGGCCGAGCGCCGGTCGGCGCTGCCGTCGGCCGGTGTGGTCCGGTCCACCGGGCGGCTGGGCAGCCAGCGGTGCCGCCGGACGGTGCTGAGCTGCCCCTCCGCCTCCAGTACGGCGGTGTAGCCCTCGGCCAGCCCGCGCCCGCGCCGCCACAGCCAGTCCTCGACGCTCTCGTACGGCTCCTCGCCCTGGATCCGGGTCGCCGCCTCGTCCAGGAGCGGGTCGCCGGAGAGCGTGCGCGGACCCGGCCGCAGCCGGTCCTCGATCAGCAGCACCGCCCCGCCCGCGAGCAGGTCGACGAGTTCCGCCCCGGCCAGGGCGAGCGAGAGGTCCCCCTGTTCGACCGGATGGTCACCGGGCACGTCCAGGGTGACGAACAGCAGATCGCGGGCGGTGCTCATGTCGGGCTCCCGGTGACAAGTCGGACAAGACGGTGGTCCGACCCTACGTCACCACGGAGGCTGTGCGTTCACCTCCCGAAGGGACAACGGTCCTTCTTTTCCCGTGCGTTGCCTGTGTACCGGTTATGGCGTGAAGTCTTGACGGAACAAGGCGGCCCCCTTTAACTCACGCTGTGATCTAAGCCCTGAAGCCCTGAAGCCCCTGAGCAAGCCCTGAGTCGGCCAGAGCCGGCCCGGGCAAGCCCCGAGCCGGCCCCGAGCCGAGTGTTCAGCGACGTGTCGGAACAGACCGGATACCGAGGGAAGGTCCATGCGAAGAACCGCCCTGCTCGCCTCCGCCGCCCTGCTCACCGCACTGCTGCCGCTCGGCGCGGCCGGTGCCGCCGCCGGAGCGGACGACCCCGCTCCCGTGCCCGTCGACCGCTTCGAGGGCGAGGTGCCCTTCGCGAGCCAGCCCGCCGAGGGCATCTTCACCTGGGGCGGCGACAGCGACGACGCCCCCGCCCTCCGCCTGGACGAGCGCCCCGACGCTCCCGAGGGCGCCAAGGTCCTGGCCGGGACCTACGACATCAGCGGCTACGGCGGCTTCACCCACGACTACGCGGCCGACCGCCCCGCCCACGACTGGTCCGCGCACCGCGGCATCAGGCTGTGGTGGGAGGGGCACGCCACCGGCGCGAAGATCCCCTTCGAGATCAAGGACGGCGGTGCGAACGGCGAGGCGTCCGAGCTGTGGACCACGTCCTTCACGGACGACTTCACCGGCTGGAAGCAGATCGAACTGCCCTTCGCCGACTTCACCTACCGTACGGACTACCAGCCCGTCGGCGGCATCGACCACGTCCTGGGCCTCACCCAGATGTGGGGCTACGCCCTCACCCTGCCCACCGGCGCCAAGGGCACCTTCGCGCTGGACGGCGTCGAACTGTACGGCCGCGCCGACCAGGCGCTGCGCGCCGCCGTCAGCACCGACGCGGCCGTCGTCCCGGTCACCGAGGGCGGCACGGCCGCCGTCCGCTTCACCGTCGCCACCACCGGCGCCGCGCCGCTCGACCAGCCCGTCACCGTCGCCTACGCGACCGAGGGCGGCACCGCGACCCCCGGCAAGGACTACACGCCCGTCTCCGGCACCCTCACCTTCCCCGCGGGCACCGCCTCCGGCACCTCCCGCACGGTCCGCGTGAGCACCCTGAAGGACCGTTCCGCCGAAGCGGCCGAGACCATCCCGCTCCAGCTCACCGTCACCGGCGCCAAGGCCCCCGCCGAGACCCCGCAGATCGTGGTGGACGCGCACGGACTGCCCTACCTGGACAGCCGCCTGCCGGTGCAGAAGCGCGTCGCCGATCTGGTCTCCCGGATGTCCCTGGCGGAGAAGGCCGGGCAGATGACCCAGGCCGAGCGCGGCGCCATGTCCGCGCCCGGCGACATCGCCTCCTACGCCCTCGGCTCGCTGCTCTCCGGCGGCGGCTCGGTGCCCGAGCCCAACACGCCCGACGCCTGGGCGAAGATGGTCGACGGTTTCCAGCTGCGCGCCCAGGCCACCCGCTTCCAGATCCCGCTGATCTACGGCGTGGACGCGGTGCACGGCCACAACAACCTCGCGGGCGCCACGATCATGCCGCACAACATCGGCATCGGCGCCACCCGCGACCCCGCGCTCGCCGAACGGACCGGCGCCGTCACGGCGTCCGAGGTGCGCGCCACCGGCGTCCCCTGGGACTTCGCGCCCTGCGTGTGCGTCACCCGCGACGAGCGCTGGGGCCGCTCCTACGAGTCCTACGGCGAGGACCCGGCCCTGGTGAAGTCCATGGAGACGGTCATCCAGGGCCTCCAGGGCCGCCCCGACGGCAGCGACCTGGCCCGCAACGACAAGGTGCTGGCCACCGCCAAGCACTTCCTCGGCGACGGCGGCACCGCCTACGGCTCCTCCACCACCGGCACCTACACCCTGGACCAGGGCGTCACCGAGGTCACCCGCAAGCAGCTGGAGGACATCCACCTCGCGCCCTACCAGGACGCGGTGGACCGGGGCGTCGGCACCGTCATGCCGTCCTACTCCTCCCTCGACATCGAGGGCGACGGCAAGGGCGCCGTCAGAATGCACGCCCGCGGCGACATGATCAACGGCGTGCTCAAGGGCCGCATGGGCTTCGACGGCTTCGTCATCAGCGACTACAACGCCCTCGACCAGCTCCCCGGCAGCTACCCGCAGCAGGTCACCGCGTCCGTGAACGCGGGCGTCGACATGATGATGGTCCCCTACAGCCACGCCAAGTTCACCGCCGCCCTCACCGACGAGGTGAAGGCGGGCCGGATCAGCGGGAAGCGGATCGACGACGCCGTCTCGCGCATCCTGACCGAGAAGTTCCGCCTCGGTCTCTTCGAGCACCCCTACGCCGACACCCGCAACGCCTCCGCGATCGGCTCCGCCGCCCACCGCGAGGTCGCCCGCCAGGCCGCCGCCGCCTCGCAGGTGCTCCTGAAGAACAGCGGGGACCTGCTCCCGCTGAAGAAGAGCCAGAAGGTCTACGTCGCCGGGTCCAACGCCGACGACATCGGCAACCAGACCGGCGGCTGGACCATCAGCTGGCAGGGCTCCTCCGGGAACATCATCAAGGGGACCACGATCCTCCAGGGCATGCGGAACGCCGGCGGGGACGTCACCTACTCCAAGGACGCCTCCGCGCCCACCGGCGGCTACGACGCCGGGGTGGTCGTCGTCGGCGAGACCCCGTACGCCGAGGGCGTCGGCGATGTCGGCAATGGCCACGACCTGCGGCTCTCGGCCGCCGACCGGGCCGCCGTCGACAAGGTGTGCGCGGCCATGAGGTGCGCGGTGCTGATCGTCTCGGGCCGCCCCGAGCTGATCGGCGACCAGCTCGGTTCCATCGACGCGCTCGTCGCCTCCTGGCTGCCCGGCACCGAGGGCGACGGCGTCGCCGACGTGCTCTACGGCCGCCGGGGCTTCACCGGACAGCTCCCGGTCACCTGGCCCAGGTCGGAGCAGCAGCTTCCGATCAACGTCGGGGACGCCTCCTACGATCCGCAGTTCCCCTACGGCTGGGGCCTGACCACCCTGAAGAAGGTGCCCGCCGGAGGCGCCCTCGCCCTGCGCGCCCTCGGCCTGGCGGCGACCGTCGCCGAACACGCGCACGCCGCGAAGGCGGGCCGCGAACTGGTCACCCAGGCACGGCTGATCGTCCAGCAGCGGATCGCCGGACACGGCATGACGGCAGCGGTCGCGGCGCCCTTCGCCGACGCCGACCACCTGCTGCTGACCGGCCGCTACGGCGCGGCGGTGGACCGCCTCACGGCCGCCTACCGGGCGGCCTGACCGCCCCGCACACCGCTGGTGGGGGTGCACGGGAGGGCGCCCCCACCAGCCCGGACGACCCGCTTGTCATATTTCGGGTAGCTTCGAACCATGAAGGCCGTCGCCCCGCCCCGCGCCCCCGGCAGACTCCCGGCGGCACTGCTCGCGGCCCTCCTGGTCGCCCTGTCCTTCCTGGCCACGAGCGCGCCCCGGGCCGAGGCGGCTACCAGCGTCTCGGCCATCGCCCAGGCGCTGCGCAAGAGCCCGGTCTACGTCGACCCGGCCGCCGCCGCGCAACTGCCGTCCGCCGACGCCGACGCGCTCGCCCGCAAGATCAAGGACGCCGACCGGCCCCTGTTCATCGCCGTCCTCCCGGCCGGCTACCCCACCCAGAACCTCTTCGCCGACCTGCGCACCGCCACCGGCGTCACCGGCGCCTACGCCGTCCGCCTCGGCGACCGCTTCGACGCCCGCGCCGACGCCTCGGTGCTGCCCCGCACCGCCGTACGGAACCTCGTCACCAGCGTCCAGGGCGAGGACACCGCGACCCAGCTCACCGACTTCACCGACCGCGCCCTGGCCAACCTGCGCGGCCGGGCGCCCGCCTCCTGGGGCGGCTCCGGCGGCGCCGGGGGCATGTCGGGCACCGCGCTGGTCACGGTGGCGGCGGTCCTGGTCGCGGGCGGTGTCGGCGCCTACACCCTGGCCCGGCGCAGCTCCCGCCGCCGCGAGGCCGAGCAGCGCGCCGCGCTGGAGAAGCTGCGGGTCGTCGTCGACGAGGACATCACCGCGTTCGGCGAGGAACTGGACCGCCTGGACTTCCACCCGGCCGAGTCCGGCGCGGACGACGCCATGCGCGCCGACTACGAACGCGCCCTCGACGCCTACGAGCAGGCCAAGCAGTCCATGGCCGCCGCCCGCAGACCGGAGGACGTCCGCGCGGTCACCCGGGCGCTGGAGGACGGCCGTTTCTCCCTGGCCCTGCTCGCCGCCCGCCGCGAGCACCGCCCGCTGCCCGAGCGCCGCCCGCCCTGCTTCTTCGACCCGCGCCACGGACCCTCGGTCACCGACGCCGCCTGGACCCCGCCCGGCGGCGCACCGCGCCGGGTCCCGGTCTGCGCGGCCGACGCCACCCGCCTGGCCGACGGCCGCGACCCGGTGGTCCGCCAGGTCGACACCGACCAGGGCCGCCGCCCCTACTGGGACGCGGGCCCGGCCTACGGCCCCTGGGCGGGCGGCTACTTCGGCGGCGGCATCCTCCCCGGCCTCCTCGTCGGCACCGTCCTCGGCGGCATGATGTCCACCCCGAGCTACGCCGCCGACTACGGCGACGGCGGCTTCGGCGGCTACACCGGCGGCGATGTCTCCGGCGCCGACTTCGACCCGGGCGACTACGGCGGCGGCTTCGGAGACGGCGGCGGAGGGGACTTCGGCGGCGGGGGCGGCGGGGACTTCGGGGGCGGTTTCTGAACTACACCTCGCGGGTACGGCCGACGAACGCGGCCCAGCTCGCGGGGGAGACGGTCAGGACGGGGCCGACGGGGGCGGCTTTGGAGTCGCGGATGTGGATGGCGGAGGTGTGCGCGGCCACCTCGACGCACTCGCCGCCCTCGTTGCTGCTGTAGCTGGACTTGCGCCAGTCGTAGGAGACTTCGAGGCAGTTACCCCCCTCGCTGCCGCTGTAGCTGGACTTGAACCACGCGGTCTTCATGACTCTCCTAGCAGTCCGTGCAAGAAGCGCACACTCTCGTCGGGCGAGAGGGCTTGAGACCGCAGCATTGCATATTTGTGGTGGTAGTCGCAGACCTCGTCGGGATCATCGGTGAGGAAACTGGCGCGCTGCACCTCCAGGTAGACCAGGCGTTCGTGGTCGGGCGTTTCCAGCAGCACCATGGGCCCGTCGAGGCAGGCGTGCGGGGTCCGTTCCTCGGGCATGATCTGAAAGCTCATGTTGGTCGGCGCGGTGAGCTCGAGGATCTGCCGGAACTGCGCCTGCATCACCTCCGGGCCACCGACCTCACGCCGCAGGATGCTCTCCTCCAGCACGAAATGCCCTACGGGCGGGCTCGCGCGCTGCCAGATCAACTGCCGGTCCATGCGAGTGGTCACCCACTGTTCGGCCGTTTCGGTTCCGAGCGCCGGGTATCGGTAGTCGAAGACCGCACGGCAGTAGTCCCTGGTCTGGAGCAGCCCTGGCATCGCCAGCGCCTCGTACGAGTAGATACTCAGCGCCTCCTGCTCGTGATCCACCAGCCCCTGCGCGAACTGCACGATCCGGTCCCGTACCGGCAGGCGCGCGACGAGGACGGCCAACGCACCGCTCGTATCGAGCAGTTCGTCGAACTGCTCCGCGCGGTCGGGCTGGAGGGCCAAGCGGCCCTGCTCGATGGACCCCACCGTATCGACGTGGATGCTGGCGGCCTCCGCGAACTGCTCCTGGGTCATCCGGGCCCGCTTGCGGTAGTGGGCGACCAGTGAGCCCACAGCCTGCCAGGTGGCGTTCTTCTTGCTCTTCTTCCGCGATGGCATGGCCGATCCTTTCCCCCGTACACGCGTGAAGTCGTCGGAGTGAGGTCGTAGTAATCAGAACTACGACTTCACTCGTTGGTCCACAGTAGTGACACACAGTGACACTCGTCCCGTGAACGTGGAACTTCAACTCCCCCTGACCCGTACGGCGTTCTACCGGCGGGACCGCAGGTCGGTGCGGCTCGCACGGCAGTTCGCTCAGGCCGCCCTCGCCGAGTGGGCGGCGACCGTACGCGCCGACGACGTACAGCTCTGTGTGAGCGAACTGGCGACCAACGCGCTGCTGCACGGCGTACCGCCCGGCCGCGGCTTTCTGCTGCTGCTCGCGCTGCATCCGGGCGGCGCGCTGCGTGTGGAGGTGCACGACAGCGGGACGGGGGACGTCCGGATGCCGGAGACCTCGACGGAGGCGGAGCGCGGCCGGGGCCTGATGCTGGTGGCCGCGCTGGCGGACAAGTGGGGGGTGGACGCGCGCTCGCCCGGCAAGATCGTGTGGTGCGAGTTCGCGGCGGCCCGCTGACCGGCGGCGCTCACATCCTCGTACCGAAGTCCTGGGTCCACCACGGTCCGCCGGGGCCCTCGTGGACGCCGACGCCGAGGTTCTTGAAGGAGCAGTTGAGGATGTTGGCCCGGTGGCCGGGGCTGTGCATCCAGGAGTCCATCACGGAGGCGGGGGTCTGCTGACCCCTGGCTATGTTCTCGCCGTAGGTGGACCAGCGGTATCCGGCGGCGGTGATGCGGTCGCCGGGGTCCTTGCCGTCCGGGTTGGTGTGGTCGAAGAAGTCGCGGGCGGCCATGTCGTCGGAGTGGGCGCGGGCGGCGGTGTCCAGCTGGGAGTCCCCGGTGACGGCACCGCAACCGGCCTTGGCGCGCTCCTGGTTGACCAGGGCGAGGACCTGGGCGACATCGCCCTGGGGGACGGGCGGCTGGGTGTGGGTGGCGGGGGCGCTGTGCGTCGGGCGGGGCTGGTGCGCGGGTGCGGAGGGGGTCTTGCTCCTCGGTGCCGCCGGGCTCTTGGCGGTGCTCGGGCTCTTGGAGGGGGAGGCCGAGGGCGAGGCGGAGGGGGACGGGGAGTCGGACGGCGAGGCCGAGGGGGAGGGGGCCGGGGTGCCGTCGAGCTGGGTGCCGGGTGCGGCCAGGTCGGTGACGGGCGTGGCGGGGCCCCGGGCCGTCGTACCGTCCTCGTCGCTGCCGCCGCCGAAGTACCAGATGCCGCCGCCCGCGACACAGGCGGCCACCACGGCGGCGGCGGCCGTGCGCCGCCGGACGCGGCGACGGCGGCGGGCCGCGTCGCGTGCGCCCGCCCGGCCGCCGGGGGAGCGCCCGCCGGAGGCGCGGTGCCGGGCGGCGGCCCGGCCGGTGGAGTCGGGGACGGCGGGCAGGGAGGCGGTGGCGGCCGCCGGGTCGAAGGGCGCGGCCGCGCCCACGGGCGCCGCGTCGAAGGCGGGGCCGGCCAGCCGCAGCAGGGCCACCGGCACCGGGACCAGCGCCAGCCCGGCCAGCAGCCCTTCGGCGGGCATCAGGCCGCTCCACAGCCCGGCGCAGTGCGCGCACGCGCGCGCGTGGCGGGCGATGCGCTTGCGCCAGAGGGCGGAGGGGTGCCCGTCCCAGCCGGTGGCCAGCACGTCGTTGAGTTCGGCGCAGCGCGGCCGGGCGTCGAGCGCCCGTACGACCACCCGGGCCGCCTCCAACTGCGCCTTCATCCGCTGGACGCGGACCGCCGTGTGCTCCGGGGAGAGCTTCAGGGCCGCCGCGACCTCGGTGCGGGTCAGCTCCCCGGCGCACTCCAGCCACCACAGGGACAGCAGCGCCCGGTCGTCGGGCTCCAGCCAGCGGGTGGCCCGCGCGGTCTCCTGGCGCTGCCCGGACAACTGGAGCCGCAGCATGGTCAGATCCACGAAGTCACCGCCGGGACCGGCGACCTCGCCCGCGTCCTCCACGGCGTACGGCGCGGCCTGCCGGTCCTGCCAGTGCGCCCGCACCCGGTTCATGGCGATCGCCACCAGCCAGGACCGGAAGCTGCCCGGATCCCGCAGCCCGCCCAGCCCGTCCAGCGCCCGCAGCATGGTGTCCTGCACGACGTCGTCGACGTCCACCGAGCCGTTCAGCGCCCGGCCCACGATGTTGTAGACCAGCGGCAGATAGGCGCCGACCAGGGCGTCCTGAGCCGCCGGGTCACCCTCGCGGGCAGCGGCCACGAGCGCCGCCGTATCCACCGAGTGCTGTGTGCTCATAGGAGAACTACCCCGTCCCTTGACGTCGGTCGATGATGTCCGATGCCTGGGAGACCGGGGAGCCGGGGTCGCATAACAGTTCTTCGGAGAAAAGTTCGCCCGCGAGGAGAATCCGTCCGCGAGGATGCTGCGATGCCCTCCGCGTCCTCTGCGCCCTCTGCGTCTTCCGGGTCCTCCTCGCCGCTCGCCGGAGCGTGGCTGCGCGGCATCGCCGTCAACCCGTCGGCCGGGCCCGGCGTCCAGCTCCGCCTGCTGCGGTCGGCCGTGCGGGCTGCCTGGGAGCCGCTGTGCGAGCACGGCGATCTGCCGCAGGCCGTCGTGGAGGCGGTGCTCGCGCACCCGTCGCCACAGGTCCGGGGCGCGTTCGCCCGCAACCACCGGGCCGACCCGGCGCACCGCGGACGGCTGGCCCGCGACCCGGACGCGCTGGTGCGCGCCCGGCTCGCCGGTGGCCCCCGGCCCCGCTCCGACCAGGTCGTCCCGCTTCCCGACGACGCGCTGATGACCCTGCTCACCGCCGAGGACGGACCCGGTGACGACCCGCTCGTCACGGCGGACGAGATCCGGCAGGAGCTGGCGTTCTCCGGGCAGATCCCCCCGTCGTTCCCGCACCGGATGACCTGCCACGACCGGAGCGAGCTGCGGGCGTACGCCGCCGGGTACTGGCACTGGCTCACCCCCGCCGAGCGGGAGACCCTCCGCGCCGACCCCGACCCCGCCGTACGGGAGGCCGCGCGCAAGCGGATCCGTGACGAGGACCCCGAGGCCATGCGGGCGGACCTGCCCGACGAGGACTGCCTGCCCCGGAGAACGCTCCTGTACAACTGCGCCGTCTCGGCGGCGGTGGCCGAGGCATGTCTGACGGCCGGACGGGACCTCACGTCGCTGGCGCACAACCGGTACACGCCCGCCTTCGCGGTCCAGCGGCTGGCCCGCCACCCCGACCCGGAGGTCCGCGCCCTCGTGGCCGCGCGCGCCGACCTCGGCCCCGGGCTGCTGGCGGCGCTCGCCGATGACCCCGACGAGGGGGTGCGGCTGCGGGCCAGGACGCATCCGCTGCCGCGCACCTGGGCCCAGCGCGACGCCCTCGACCGGGTCATCGGCCGCGGTGCCGATCAGATCGGCGCGCTCGCCCGGTCGTTCGGGGAGCCGGACCCGGGCTGGTACGCCGACTGCGCCGCGTCCGGTGATCCGCTGCTCCGCCGGGCCGCGGCGAGTTGGCCGGACCTGCCCGCCGACGCGGCGGCGCGCCTCGCCGCCGACCCCGACCCGGACGTACGGCACCTGCTGGCCTGCAACCACCCGGCCGCGCCGCCGGAACTGCTCCTCGAAGCGTTCCTCGCCCTGCCCCGGCAGCGCGCCCACCTGCGCACGCTGCCCCGGCTGCCGCGCACCGGCCTGCGGCACCTGCTCGGCCACGCGGACGCCGAGGTGCGGGCCCTGGCCGCGGGCGATCCGACACTGGAGGAACTGCCGCTGAGGCTGCTGGACGATCCCGATGCCGCCGTCCGCCGGGCGGCGGCCGCCAACCCCCGGCTGCCCGGGGACCTGCTCGCGCGGCTCCTGGAGGACCCGGCCACCGCCGAGGACGCGGCGGCCAACGCGGCGCTGACCGACGCCCGGCTGCACGCACTGCTCGACCGGGCCGGGGTGCCGGAAGGGGCCGCCGCCGGTGAGGCCCGCTGAGAGGGGCGGCGGCGGCCCGCTGGGCGGGCGTCCGGTTCAGGACTGCTTGATCGCCGAGATGTCGAAGTTGAGCTTGATCTTGTCGGAGACCAGGACGCCGCCCGTCTCCAGGGCCGCGTTCCAGGTCAGGCCCCACTCGGAGCGCAGGATCTCGGCCTTGCCCTCGAAGCCGACGCGCTCGTTGCCGAAGGGGTCCTTGGCGGCGCCGTTGAACTCCAGGTCGATGCTGATCGGCTTGGTGACGCCGAGGATGCTCAGGTCGCCGGTGATCCGGTAGTCGTCGCCGCCCAGGGACTCGGCGGCGGTGGAGCGGAAGGTCATCGCCGGGAACTCGTCGGTCCTGAAGAAGTCCGCGCTCTTCAGGTGCCCGTCGCGGTCCGCGTTGCCCGTGTCGATGCTGTCCATCGCGATGTCGAGCGTGGCCGTCGACTTCGCCGGGTCGGCGCCGTCCAGGTGCAGGCTGCCGGTGAAGTCGTTGAAGGCGCCCTTCACGTTGGTGACCATGGCGTGCCGCGCGACGAACCCGAGCGTGGTGTGCGACGGGTCGATCGTGTAGTCGCCGGTCAGCGCCGCGAGCTGCGGGTCAGCGGCGGCGGCCGGAGCGGCCGCGGTGGTGGCGGTGGTGGTCTCGGTCTCGTTCTTGCGGCCGAAGATGCCCATGATCTGCTCCCTGGGGACGGTGGTCACCCGGCACCGAGGGGGAGTGCCGAGGATGTTGAATGTTCAACCAGAACCAACAAGGACGACAGTAGCGCCATTCCGTTCAACATTCAACCTCTTGGATGTGGGAGTGTTGACGCCCGCCCCCGCCCACGGCTAACCAGGCCCCATGACGAAGCATCAGCAAGGGACCCCCGCCCGCGGAGCCTTCGTACGCCCCACCCGCCGCGGCCTTCTCGTCGCCGCCCTCCTCGCCGCCACCACCGGCACCACGGCCCTCACCGGCCGGGCCGCCGCTGATCCTGCCGACCTCGCCGACCCTGCCGACCCCTACGAGGCCCTGCGCCAGCGCTGGCTCGGCATCGCGCTCGGCGGCGGCTACGACCCGGCCGCCGAGCCCTACGCCGCGCGGCTCGCCGACACCGGCCGGCTCGCCCGCGGCTTCGCCGCCGCGATGGCCCCCGCCCCCGCCTCCCTCTGGCCCGGCCTGCCCTTCGACCCGCCCTCCGGCATCACCGCGAGCTACGGCAGGCTCTGGACGATGGCCCAGGCGTACGTCCGGCCGGGCACCGGCGCCACCGGCGACCCGGCCCTCCTCGCGGACGTGCTGCGCGGCCTCGACCACCTCTCCGCCACCGTCTACCACCCCGCCACCACCCCCTACGGCAACTGGTGGGAGTGGCAGATCGGCAGCCCGCGCCTGCTCATGGACCTCACGGCCGCCCTGTACGGACAGCTCGGCGCCGCGCGGACCGCCGCCGCCTGCGCCGCCGTCGACCACTTCGTCCCGGACGCCCTGCTGCACGACTACTCCGGCACCTCCACCGGCGCCAACCGCGTCGACCTGTGCCGCTCCGTCGCTCTGCGCGGCGTCCTCGGCCGCGCCCCGGAGAAGATCGCCCTCGCCCGCGACGCCCTCTCGCCCGTCTTCCCGTACGTCACCACCGGCGACGGCCTCTACGCCGACGGCTCCTTCGTCCAGCACACCTACGTCGCCTACTCGGGCACGTACGGACAGGTCATGCTCGACGGGCTCGGCCGGCTCTTCGCGCTGCTGGCCGGGTCCGCCTGGGAGGTCACCGACCCGCTGAGGCAGAACGTCCTGGACGGCGTCGAGCACGCCTACGCCCCGCTGATCCACGACGGGCTGGTGATGGACAGCGTCAACGGCCGCGCGATCAGCCGCGGCCTGCTCAGCGGTGACGACCGGCACGTGCTGCGCGGCGACCACTTCCACGGACAGCAGCTCATCGCCGCCATCGCCCTGCTCGCCGACGGCGCGAGCCCCGCCGAGCGCGCGCGCTGGCACGCGCGCGTGAAGGGCTGGATCCAACGGGACACCGTCACCCCGATCCTGACCGCACCCCAGTTCGACGTCGCCGACCTGGCCCGGCTGCACACGGTCGCCGCCTCGCCCGTGGCCGCCGCGCCCGAGCCGCTCGGCCACCGGCTCTTTCCCGCCATGGACCGGGCCGTCCACCGCCACCCCCGCTTCACCGCGGCCCTCTCCCTGTGCAGCGACCGCATCGCCGCCTACGAGTGCGGCAACGGCGAGAACCCGCGCGGCTGGCACGCCGGCGCGGGCATGCTCCAGTGGTGGGCGACGGGCGAGCCCACCGACCAGTACACGGACTGGTTCTGGCCCACCGTCGACTGGTACCGGCTGCCCGGCACCACCGTCTCCACCCGGCGGCTGCCCGACCGCGCGGGCGGCGAATGGGGCGCCGCCCGGCCCGACGTGCGCTGGGTCGGCGGCACCACGGACGGCACGTACGCGGCGATCGGCCAGCATCTGAAGGGGGTCGGCTCCACCCTCCGGGCCCGCAAGTCCTGGTTCTTCGCCGGTGACACCGTCATCTGCCTGGGCGCCGGGATCACCTGCGCCGACGGGGTGCCCGTCGAGACCGTCGTCGACAACCGCAACCTCGGCGAGGGCGGCACCCAGGCGTTCGTCCGGGGGACGGACCGGGGAGCGCACTGGGCCCACCTGGAGGGCCACGGCGGCTGGGTGTTCCCGGCCCACGGCCCCGGCCCCGGCTCGGGCCAGGGCCCCGGCTCCGGCCCCGCGCTGCGCACCCTGCGCGAGGACCGCACCGGCGCCTGGGCCGACATCAACACCACCAGCTCGCCCGAGCGCCGCACCCGCCGCTGGCAGACCCTCTGGCTCGACCACGGCACCGACCCGGCCGACGCCTCCTACGCCTACCTCCTGCTGCCCGGCGCCTCCCGCCGCACCGTCGCCGCGCGCGCCGCCGACCGGCACTGGACGACGGTCCTTGCCAACGACGGCCTCCGCCAGGCCGTCGCCGTGCCCTCGCTGGGGCTGCTCGCCGCCACGTTCTGGCAGGCCGGTACGGTGGGACCGCTGACCGCGTCCGGCGGCGCCGGTGTGCTGGTGCGGCACGACCGCCGTACCGCTACCGCTAGGCTCTGTGTCAGCGAGCCGCCGCGCACCGGCGAACCGCTGGAGATCGTCTGGGACACCCGGCACCACCCGGTGCGCCGGGTGCTGCGGGCCGACGACTCGGTCGAGGTGATCGAGCGGGGCCCCCATCTGGGTCTGCGTGTCACTCCGGGGAAGGCATGTGCCACCCACGAATGTGAGGTGGCTCTCGCCCCCTGACTTTGTGTGACCTCTACAACGCCGATCCCCTGTGAGCAGTCGGAAAGGCTGCACAGGGCTGAGGTTCTGTTCAGTGGTACCAGGAAAACGGGCCGGAGACTGTACGGAGTCGACGGCTCGCTTTCCTTGGTGTCCTTCGTAAGGTCGCTACATGACCGTTTTGGAAGAGACGACGGGTGAGCCCACCGGCGAGCCGACGGACGCGCGCGGACGGGTCGCCGAACTGCACGACATCCGTGCGCAGGCCGTGGCGGGGCCGAGCGAGAAGGCGACCGCGGCGCAGCATGCCAAGGGCAAGCTGACGGCGCGGGAGCGGATCGAGCTGCTGGTGGACCCGGGGTCGTTCCAGGAGGTCGAGCAGTTGCGGCGGCACCGGGCGTCCGGTTTCGGTCTGGAGGCGAAGAAGCCGTACACGGACGGTGTGATCACCGGCTGGGGGACGGTGGAGGGCCGTACGGTCTTCGTGTACGCGCATGATTTCCGGATCTTCGGNGGTGCGCTGGGCGAGGCCCANGCGACGAAGATCCACAAGATCATGGACATGGCNATCGCGGCCGGTGCGCCGCTGGTGTCGCTGAACGACGGTGCGGGTGCGCGGATCCAGGAGGGTGTCTCGGCGCTGGCCGGGTACGGCGGGATCTTCCAGCGGAACACGAAGGCGTCGGGTGTCATCCCGCA
>NZ_KB892194.1:0-20520 GCF_000373685.1 Streptomyces sp. PsTaAH-124
GGCACCGACGCCATACCCCCACGCCCCGCCAACGCCCCCACCGCACGAGAACGCAACGCGACCACCCGCGCCCCGTCCTCCAGACTCAGACCACCCGCCACACACGCAGCCGCGATCTCCCCCTGGGAGTGACCCACCACCGCATCCGGAACCACACCGAACGAACCCCACACCTCCGCCAACGACACCATCACCGCCCATAGCACCGGCTGCACCACATCAACCCGCTTCAGCAGCCGCTCCGAACCCAACGCGTCGGCCAACGACCAGTCGACGTAAGGCGCCAGAGCCCGACCGCACTCCGCCATCCGCTCCGCGAACACACGCGACTCGTCCAGCAGCCCCGCAGCCATCCCCACCCACTGCGACCCCTGACCCGGAAACACCCACACCGAACGACCGTCGACCAACCCGCCACCGGACCCGGCAGCACCCTGGAACAGCGCGGTCAGGTGCTCGGCAAGGTTCTCCTCCGTGCCCACCAGCACCGCGCGGTGTCCCAGCGCGCTGCGTCCCGTGGCCAGGGAGAAGGCCACGTCCGCCGCGCGGACGCCCGATCCGTCTCCGAGCCGGGCCGACAGCGCCGCGGCCTGGGCGCGCAGCGCCTCCGGGGTGCGCGCCGAGAGGAGCAGGGGGACGGCGGCGGGTACGGCCTGCGGTGCCCCGGGTTCGCCAACAGGTCGCTCTACGGCGGCTGTCGGGGCGTCCGGGGCCTGTTCGAGGATGACGTGGGCGTTGGTCCCGCTGACGCCGAAGGCGGACACTCCTGCCCGGCGCGGACGACCCGTCTCGTCCCACGCGCGGGCCTCCGTCAGCAGTCGGCCGGCCCCCGCCGACCAGTCCACCTCCGGCGTCGGACCGTCCACGTGCAGCGTCTTCGGCATCACCCCGTGCCGCAGGGCGAGCACGGACTTGATGACCCCCGCCACACCGGCGGCGGCCGAGGTGTGGCCGATGTTGGACTTCAGCGAGCCGATCCACACGGGGCGGTCCCCCGGCCGGTCCTGACCGTACGTCGCCAGCAACGCCCGCGCCTCGATCGGGTCACCCAGCCTGGTGCCCGTACCGTGCGCCTCCACCACATCCACATCCGCCGCCGTCAGACCCGCGTCCGCCAACGCCGCACGGATCACCCGCCGCTGCGACGGACCACTGGGCGCCGTCAGACCATTGCTCGCACCGTCCTGGTTCGTCGCCGAACCACGGACGACGGCCAGCACCGGATGCCCGTTGCGCCGGGCGTCCGACAACCGCTCGACCAACAGCATCCCCACGCCCTCCCCGAAGGCGGTCCCGTCGGCCGCCGCGGCGAAGGACTTGCAGCGGCCGTCCGGGGCGAGTCCGCCCTGTCGGCTGAACTCGACGAACAGTTCGGGGCTGCACATGACGTTGACGCCGCCGGCCAGGGCCAGCGAGCATTCGCCGGATCGCAGCGCCCGTACCGCGAGGTGGAGGGCCACCAGCGAGGACGAGCACGCCGTGTCCACGGTGACCGCGGGGCCCTCCAGGCCGAAGAAGTAGGCCAGGCGTCCGGAGACGATGCTGCCCGAGTTGCCGGTGCCGAGGAATCCTTCGACGTCCTCGGGAATGTAGGGCAGCAGCCGGGCGGCATAGTCCTGCTGCATCAGGCCGACGTACGTGCCGACCGGGGCGCCGCGCAGGGCGGCCGGGTCGATGGCCGCGCGCTCGAAGAGTTCCCAGGTGGTCTCCAGGAGCAGCCGCTGCTGCGGGTCCATGGCCAGGGCCTCGCGCGGCGAGATGCCGAAGAACTCCGCGTCGAAGTCGGCCGCGTCGTGGAGGAAGCCGCCGTCGCGGGTGATGGAGGTGCCGACGCGGTCGGGATCGGGATCGTAGAGCGTGTCCAGGCTCCAGCCCCGGTCGGTGGGGAACCCGGAGATGCCGTCGCGGCCCTCGGCCAGCATCCGCCACAGGTCCTCGGGTGAGCGGACACCACCGGGGAGACGGCAGGCCGCGGAGACGATCGCGATCCGGTCGTCGTCGGCGTCCCGGTCCCGGCCGGCCGGCCTCGCGGGTACGGAGGGGATGATGGCCGTTGCCGCGGCCGCTTCCGTGTCCGTGTTCGTGTCCGTGAGCCCGGCGCGCAGGAAGTCCGCGAGCGCCGTCGGGGTCGGGTGGTCGAACACCAGGCCGGTGGGCAGCCGCAGGCCGGTGGCGGTGTTCAGGCGGTTGCGCAGTTCCACCGAGGCCAGCGAGTCGAATCCCAGCTCGCGGAAGGCCCGTCCGGGGTCGAGGGCGTCCGGGGAGGTGTGGCCGAGGACGGCTGCCGCGTGGGTACGGACGAGGTCGACGAGCAGCCGGGTCCGTCCGCCGGTGTCGAGGGCCGCGAGGCGCCGGCGCAGGGCGTTGTCGTCGGCCTCCGCCGCCGTGGCTGCCCGGCGCGGCGGTGTCCGCACCAGGCCGCGCAGCAGCGGCGGCAGGGTGCCGTCCGCGGCTGCGGACCGCAGGGCCGCGGTGTCCAGGCGCATCGGGACCAGGGTGGCCCGGTCCACGGTGAGGGCGGTGTCGAGGAGCGCGAGTCCCCGCTCGGTGGAGAGCGGCGGCATCCCGGACCGGGCGAGGCGTCGTACGTCGTCCTCGGCCAGGTGTCCGGTGAGGGCGCTGGGCTGCTCCCACAGGGTCCAGGCCAGGGACTGGCCGGCCAGCCCGGCCGCCCGGCGCTGGACGGCGAGGGCGTCGAGGAAGGCGTTGGCGGCGGCGTAGTTGGCCTGTCCGGGGCCGCCGAAGGTGCCCGCGGCCGAGGAGAAGAGCACGAAGTGCGTGAGGTCGAGGTCGCGGGTCAGGTCGTGCAGGTGGAGGGCGGCGTCGACCTTGGGGCGCAGTACGGCGTCCACGCGTTCGGGGGTGAGCGCGGTGACGACGCCGTCGTCGAGGGTGCCCGCGGTGTGGACCACGGCGGTCAGCGGGTGCGCGGTCGGCAGGTCGGCGAGTACGGCGGCCAGCGCTGCCCGGTCGGCCGCGTCGCAAGCGACGACGGCGGTCTCGGCCCCCAGCGCGGCGAGTTCGGCCCGCAGTTCCCCGGCTCCGGCGGCGGCCGGGCCGCGCCGGGAGAGCAGCAGCAGGTGCCGGGCGCCGTGCCCGGTGACCAGGCGGCGGGCGACGTGGGAGCCGAGCAGGCCGGTGCCGCCGGTGATGAGCACCGTGCCGTCCGGGTCGAAGGCCCGCGGGGTCCCGGCCGCCCCGTCCGCCTCGTCCGCTTCTTCCGCCTCGTCCGCGGGGTGCGGGTCGTCCCTGAGGACCCGCACCAGCCGGGGTACGCGGACCTCGCCGCCGCGGACCGCGGCCTCCGGTTCCCCCGAGGCGAGGGCCGCGGCGACGCCCGTGGAGGTGCCGTGCTCGTCGTCGGCGTCGAGGTCGAGCAGGGCGAAGCGCCCGGGGTGTTCGGACCGGGCCGAGCGGACCAGCCCCCAGAGCGCGCTGTGCGCGGGGTCGCGTACGTCCTCCCCCTCCTCGGTGCTGACCGCGCCCCGGGTGGCGAACACCAGGCGCGAGCCGGCGAGGCGGTCGTCGGCGAGCCAGGTCCGGACGTCGGTGAGGGCCTGGTGGACGGCCGCGCGGACCGCCGCGGCCGGTCCGGCCGCTGCCACGGGCTTTGGGCGGGTGAGCAGGACTGTTTCGGGCACCGGGGCTCCGGCGTCGACGGCGGCCAGCAGCGTGGCCAGGTCGGCGGCGCGGTGGACGGGTGCGCCGCTGCCGCGCGGGGGTGCGGTGACCCACTCCGTCGTGTGCAGGTCCCGGTGGCGGCGGCCCCGAGGAGCACGGTCGGCGTCCAGGGAGAGGGTGCCGGCGGGCCGCAGGACCAGCGCGTCCACGGTCGCCACGGGGGCACCGGTCGCGTCGGCGACGGCGAGCGTCACCGCGTCGGGTCCGGCCGGGGCGAGCCGGACGCGGATCGAGGCGGCGCCGGTGGCATGCAGGGTCACGCCGTTCCAGGAGAACGGCAGCCGCCCCTCGGGGTGGGCGTCCGCACCGGGAGCGCCGGGCACGCCGGTGGCGTGCAGAGCCGCGTCCAGCAGGGCCGGGTGCAGGCCGAAGCGGGCGGCGTCGGGGGCGGGTACGACGGCCTCCGCGAACAGCTCGTCGCCGCGCCGCCAGGCCGCGTGCAGGCCCTGGAAGGCGGGACCGTAGGAGAATCCGGCCGCCGCGAAGCGCTCGTACAGTCCGTCGAGGGCGAGGGGTTCGGCGCCGGGCGGCGGCCAGGGCATCGGCCCGTCGGCCTCCGCGTCTTCCGCGCCGCCCGGGGCCAGGACGCCTTCGGCGTGCCTGGTCCACTCGTCGTCGGGGTCGCCGTCGGCGGGTGTGTCCGGCCGGGAGTGCAGGCTGAGCGGGCGGTGGCCCGCGGAGTCGGGGGCGCCCACGGTGAGGCGCAGCACGGTGCCGCCGTGCTCGGGCAGCACCAGGGGGGCCTCGAGGGTGAACTCCTCGACGCGGGGGCAGCCGACGCGGGCCCCGGCCTGGAGCGCGAGTTCCAGGAAGGCGGTGCCCGGGAGCAGTACCCGGCCGCCGACGGCGTGGTCGGCGAGCCACGGGTGGGTGCGGGCCGACAGGCGGCCGGTGAGGAGCAGGCCGTCGCTGTCGGCGAGGACCACGGCGGCGCCCAGCAGTGGATGGTCCGCGGGGGCCAGTCCGGCGGCGGTGACGTCGGCGGCGGGCGCGGCGCCGTCCTCCAGCCAGTACCGGGCGCGCTGGAAGGCGTAGGTGGGCAGTTCCACCCGGCCGGGGCGGCGGCCGGCGAAGACGGTGTCCCAGTTTGGGGACACTCCGCGCAGGTGGAGTTCGGCCAGGGACTCGATGAACCGGCGCGGCCCGCCGTCGTCGCGGCGCAGGGTGCCCACGGCGGTGGCGTCGGCGCCCGCGTCCTCGACGGTCTCCAGCATCCCGACGGTGAGGACCGGGTGCGGGCTGCTCTCCAGCAGGACCTGGTAGCCGTCCGCGAGCAGGGCGCGGGTCGCCGGTGCGAAGCGGACGGTCCCGCGCAGGTTCCGGTACCAGTAGTCGGCGTCCAGGACGGAGGTGTCCTCCAGCAGGGCGCCGCTGACCGTGGAGTAGAACGGGACTTCGGACGGGCGCGGGGTCACTCCGGCGAGCTGGGCGAGCAGTTCCGTCCGGATGTCCTCGACGTGGGCGCTGTGCGAGGCGTAGTCGACGGGGATGCGTCGGCTGCGGATGTCCAGGGCCGCCGTCCGGTCGAGGAACGCGTCGAGCGCGTCGGTGTCGCCGGAGACGACGGTGGAGGCGGGGCCGTTGACGGCGGCGACGGAGAGCCTGCCGTCCCAGGGGGCGAGGTGTCCGGCGACCTGTTCGGCGGACAGGGCCACCGACGCCATGCCGCCGCGGCCGGACAGGGCGCGGATCGCCCGGCTGCGCAGGGCGACGACGCGTGCGGCGTCGTCCAGGGAGAGGGCCCCGGCGACGCACGCCGCGGCGATCTCGCCCTGGGAGTGGCCGATGACGGCGCCGGGAGTGATGCCGTAGGAGCGCCACAGTCCGGCCAGGGAGACCATGACGGCCCACAGCACCGGCTGCACCACGTCGACGCGTTCGGCCAGCGGGGTGCCGGCGGCGCCGCGCAGGACGGTGTCCAGGGACCAGTCGACGAAGGGGGCCAGGGCGCGCTCGCAGTCCGCGACGCGGGCGGCGAAGGCGGGGGCGGAGTCGAGGAGTTCTACGGCCATGCCCGCCCACTGGGACCCCTGTCCGGGGAACACCAGGGCGACCTGGCCGCCGGTTCCCGCGGTGCCGCGGACCAGGCCGGGGGCGGTGCGGCCGGCGGCCAGGGCGTCGAGGCCGGTCCGGAACTCGTCCGGGTGGGCGCCGATCAGGACCGCCCGGTGCTCGTGCGCGGCGCGGGTCGTCGCGAGGGCGTGGCCGACCTCGGCCGGGCCGGGTCCGGGGTGGGCTCGGAGGTGGTCGCGGAGCCGTGCGGCCTGGGCGCGCAGCGCTTCGGGGGTGCGTCCGGAGAGCACCCAGGGGAGGACGGGTGGCGGTGTGCCGTCCGGGTCCGGGGTGTGCCGGGCCGCGTCCCGGCCGGCGGGGGCGTCGGCGTCCTCAAGGCCGGCCTGGGCGGCCGGGGCGGCCGGTTCTCCCTGCCCGGCGGGGGCTGCGGGATCTGCGGGGTCCCCGGGTTCGTCCGCCTGTTCCAGGACGACATGTCCGTTGGTGCCGCTGACGCCGAAGGAGGAGACCGCCGCCCGGCGCGGCCGTCCGGTCTCGGGCCAGGGGGTGTTCGCGGTGACCAGGCGTACCGCGCCCGTGGTCCAGTCGATCTGCGGGGACGGGTCCTGCGCGTGCAGGGTGGGCGGGACGGTGCCGTGCCGCAGGGCGAGGACGGTCTTGATGACGCCGCCGACACCGGCCGCCGCCTGGGTGTGCCCGATGTTGGACTTCAGCGAGCCGAGCAGCAGCGGCCGTCCGTCCGCGCGGTCCTGCCCGTAGGTGGCCAGCAGGGCCTGGGCCTCGATCGGGTCGCCCAGCGGGGTGCCGGTGCCGTGCGCCTCGACCACGTCCACGTCGGCGGGGGTGAGTCCGGCGTTGGCCAGGGCGTGGCGGATGACGCGCTGCTGGGCGGGGCCGTTGGGGGCGGTGAGCCTGCTGCTGGCGCCGTCCTGGTTGACGGCGGTGCCCCGGATCAGCGCGAGCACCGGGTGGCCGTCGCGCCGGGCGTCGGAGAGTCGCTCCAGCAGGAGCATGCCGACGCCCTCGCCCCAGCCGGTGCCGTCGGCCGCGGCGGCGAAGGACTTGCAGCGGCCGTCCCGGGCCAGGCCGCCCTGGCGGCTCATCTCCACGAACGGGACGGGTGTCGACATGACCATCGCGCCCCCGGCCAGGGCCAGGGTGCAGTCGCCGGCCCGCAGGGCCTGGGCGGCGAGGTGGACGGCGACCAGCGAGGAGGAGCAGGCGGTGTCGATGCTGACCGCCGGGCCCTGAAGTCCGAAGGTGTAGGCGACGCGGCCCGAGGCGACGCTGTCGGAGCTGCCGCTGCCGATGTACCCGGCCACGTCGTCGGGGACCTGGCGCAGCCGTACCGCGTAGTCCTGGTACATCACTCCGGCGAAGACACCGGTCCTGCTGCCCCGCAGGGTCGCGGGGTCGATGCCGGCCCGTTCGAACGCCTCCCAGGTGGTCTCCAGCAGGAGCCGCTGCTGCGGGTCCATCGCGAGCGCCTCGCGCGGGGAGATCCCGAAGAATCCGGGGTCGAAGTGCCCGACGTCGTCGAGGAAGCCGCCCAGGGCGGTGTGGCTGGTGCCCTCGCGCAGTTGTTCCGGGTCGTCCAGGTGGTCGAGGTCCCAGCCGCGGTCGCGGGGGAAGCCGGTGATGGCGTCGGTGCCGTCGGTGACCAGGCGCCACAGGTCCTCGGGGGACCGTACGCCGCCGGGGTAGCGGCAGCTCATCGCGACGACCGCGATGGGTTCGCGGCCCGCTTCCTCCGCCTCGGCCAGGCGTCGGCGGGTGTGGTGCAGGTCCGCCGTCACGCGCTTGAGGTAGTCCCTCAGCCTGTCGTCGTTCACCATCGGGAGCCGCCGTCCTGGTTCGGGTGTCGGGTCGGTGTCATGACAGGCCGAGCTCGTTGTCGATGAGGTCGAAGAGTTCGTCGTCGCTGGCGCCGTCCATGCGGTCCTCGATGGAGCCGTCCGCCGTGCCGTCGGCGGCGGTGGCCGCCGCGTCGAGGCGCCCCAGGAGGTCCCGGAGCCGGCCGGCCAGCCGTTCGCGGTCCGCCGGGTCGTCGACACCGCCGTCGAGGGCGTCTTCCAGGCGGTCCAGTTCGGCGAGGCCGGGGACCGGGCCCGGCCCGGTTACGGGGGCCAGTTCGGCGGCGAGGTACGCGGCGATCGCGGCCGGGGTGGGGTGGTCGAAGAGCAGGGTGGCCGGCAGGGGGTGGCCGGTGGCGGCGCGCAGCCGGTTGCGCAGTTCCACCGCGGTCAGCGAGTCGAAGCCGACCTCCAGCAGACCGCGGCCGGGCTCGATCGCGGCCGGGCCGCTGTGGCCGAGGACCAGGGCGGCGTGGGAGCGGACCAGGTCGAGGAGGACCCGGGCGCGCCGGGTGTCGTCGAGGGGGCCGAGGCGCTGCTTGAGCGCTTCGGGCCCGTCAGGGCCGGTGCCGGCGGCGGGGCCCGCGACGACGCGCCGGACGACGGGGCGCACCAGGCCGCGCAGCACGGCGGGGACGCCGCCGGTGGCGGCCTGGGCGCGGACGGCCGCGGTGTCGAGCCGCAGCGGGAGGACGACCGGCTCGTCGAGGGTGCCGGCCGTGTCGAACAGCGCCAGTCCCCGGGCCGGTTCGAAGGCGACGATCCCGCCCCGGGCGATGCGTCGCAGGTCCGCCTCCGTGAGGCCGCCGGTCATCCCGGTGCTGTTGGCCCACAGGCCCCAGGCGAGGGAGCGGCCGGGCAGTCCGTCGGCGCGGCGCCGGTGGGCCAGTGCGTCCAGGAAGGCGTTGGCGGCGGCGTAGTTGCCCTGGCCCATGCCGCCGAAGACTCCGGCGATGGACGAGAACAGGACGAACTCGGACAGGTCCAGGCCGGCGGTGAGTTCGTGCAGGTTGATCGCGGCGTCCACCTTGGGGCGCAGGACGAGGTCCAGTTGCTCGGGTGTCATGGTGGCGACGACGCCGTCGGCCAGGACGCCAGCGGCGTGCACCACCCCGGTCAGGGGGTGTGCGGGAGGCAGGGCGGCCAGCAGGGCCGCCAGGGCGTCGCGGTCGGCGGCGTCGCAGGCGGTGATCTCGGCGTGCGCGCCCAGGGCGGCGAGGTCGGCGAGGAGTTCCGCCGCGCCGTCGGCGGCGGGGCCGGTGCGGCTGGTCAGCAGCAGGTGCCGGACGCCGTGCTCGGCGGCCAGGTGGCGGGCAACGTGGGCGCCGATGGCGCCGGTGCCGCCGGTGATCAGGACGGTTCCGTCGCCGCCCCAGCCGGGGGTGCGGGCGGTGGCGGCCAGCGGTACGCGGGCCAGCCGGGCGATGTGGACGGCCCCGGCCCGGATCGCGAGCTGGGGTTCGCCGGACGCGAGGGCTTCGGCGAGTACGGCGGGCGGGATCTCGTGGGCGTCGCGGGCGTCGAGGTCCAGCAGGACGAAGCGGTCGGGGTTCTCGGTCTGCGCCGAGCGGACCAGGCCCCAGAGCGCGGCCAGGGCCGGGTCCGGGACGTCGTCGCCGGTCACCGGCACCGCGCCCGCGGTGACCAGGACCAGCCGGGAGCCGGTCAGGCGCTCGTCGGCCAGCCAGCCGCGCAGCAGGGCGAGGAGCGCGCCGAGGCCGTCGTGGACCGCGTCGCGGAGGGTGCCGGGCGGCGCGTGCGGGGCAGGGGCGGGCGGGCAGGCGGCCAGGACCAGCCGGGGCGGCGGGGCGCCCGCGTCGAGCAGTGCGGAGAGCGCGGCGAGGTCGGTGACCGTACGGCCGGGGAGCGGCGCGGCGCCGGGGGGCAGGGGGGTCCCGGTGTCGAGCACGGTCCAGGACTCCGGTCCTGAGACGGTGCCCGCCGCCGTCCCGGCGCGCTCGGGCAGGGCCTGCCACTCGGGGCGGAACAGTTCTTCGTGGTGTCCGGTGCGGGCGGCCCGGAAGCGGCCGGGCGAGACGGGCCGCAGGACGAGGGAGCGGGCCGAGACCACCGGCCGACCGGTGGCGTCGGTCGCCCGTACGGCGACGGCGTCGCGGCCGGTGGGGGTGAGCCGCAGCCGGAGTTCGGTGGCGCCGGAGGCGTGCAGGCGCACCCCGTTCCAGGAGAACGGCAGCCAGCCCTGCGCGGGTCCCTCCAGTACGTCGAACACCAGCGCGTGCAGGGCGGCGTCCAGCAGGGCCGGATGCAGGCCGAAGGCGGCGGCGTCCTGCCGCTGCTCCTCGGGCAGGTTCGCGACCGCGTACACCTCGTCGCCGAGTCGCCAGGCCGCGCGCAGGCCCTGGAACGCGGGGCCGTAGGCGAATCCGCCGTCCGCGAAGCGGTCGTACACGCCGTCCGTGTCGAGGGGGACGGCCCCGGGCGGCGGCCAGGCCGCGGGGTCGGCCGGTCCGGCCGGGTCCACCGGTCCGGGGTCCCCGGCGGAGGTGAGCAGGCCGCTCGCGTGCCGGGTCCAGGGGGCGTCGGGGCCGTCGTCGGCGGCCCGCGCGTGGACGGTCATCGGGCGGGTGCCGGAGGCGTCCGGGCCGCCGACGGTGAGCTGGAGTGCGACGGCTCCGCCCGCCGGGAGCACCAGCGGTGCCTCCAGGGTCAGTTCCTCGACCTGGTCGCAGCCGACCTGGTCGCCCGCGTGGACCGCGAGTTCCAGGAACGCGGTGGCGGGGAACAGCACGCCCTCGTAGACGCCGTGGTCGGCGAGCCAGGGGTGGCTGCGGAGCGAGAGCCTGCCGGTGAACAGGAAGCCGTCACGGTCCGCGAGTTCCGTCGCGGCGCCGAGCAGCGGGTGGTCGACCCTGCGGAGTCCGGCCGCGGGCAGGTCCGCGGTGGCCGGGCCGGCCTCCAGCCAGTAGCTGCCGCGCTGGAAGGCGTACGTCGGCAGGTCGACGGCGGAGCGGGACGGGCCGCCGGAGTGGACGGCGTTCCAGTCCACGGGGACGCCCGTGACGTGCAGCCGGGCCAGAGCGGCCGTCGCCGTGGGCGCCTCGGGCCGGTCCTTGCGCAGCAGCGGCAGCAGCAGGGGGCTGTCGGCTTCGGCGCCGGTGCCTTCGGTGGCGCGGGTCAGGCAGTCCTGGCCGAGGGCGGTGAGCGCGCCGTCGGGTCCGAGTTCCAGGAACGCGGTGACGCCGTCGTGTTCCAGATGGCGTACGGCGTCCTGGAAGCGGACGGTGCCGCGCACGTGCTCCACCCAGTGGTCCGGTGAGCCGAGCTGCCCGGCGGCGGCCGGCTCGCCCGTCAGGGCGGAGATGACGGGGACGGTGGCCTCCCCCGGGACCATCCGCGCCGCGACCTCGCGGAACCCGGCGAGCATGGGCTCCATGAGCGGCGAGTGGAAGGCGTGGGAGACCCGCAACCGGCGGGTCTTGCGCCCGCGCGCGGCGAGTTGAGCGGCGATCTCGTCCACCGCCGCCGCGTCGCCGGAGATCACGGTCGCGGCGGGGCCGTTGACCGCGGCGAGGCCGACGGCGCTCTCGCGGCCCGCGAGCAGCGGCAGCACCTCCTCCTCCCCGGCGGCGAGGGCGGCCATCGCGCCGCCCGCCGGGAGGGCCTGCATCAGCCGTCCGCGCGCGACGACCAGTTCCGCGGCGTCGGGCAGGGCGAACACACCGGCGACATGGGCGGCGGCCAGTTCTCCCACGGAGTGGCCGAGCAGCCGGTCGGGACGCACGCCCCAGTGCTCGACGAGCCGGAACAGCGCGACGCCGAGGGCGAACAGGGCGGGCTGGGCGTACTCGGTGCGGTCCAGCAGGCCGTGGCCCCGGTCGCCGGGGCACGCGTCGATGACCTCGCGCAGCGGCCGGTCGAGCAGCGGGTCGAGTTCCGCGCAGACCGCGTCGAAGGCGTCGGCGAAGACCGGGAACCGCGCGTACAGTCCGGCGCCCATGCCGGTGCGCTGGCTGCCCTGGCCGGGGAAGAGGAAGGCGGTCTTGGCGGCAGGTCCGGTGACGCCGCGCACCAGGTCCGGCGACGGCTCGCCCGCGGCGAGGGCGGTGAGCCCCTGGAGCAGGGTCCGCCGGTCCGTGCCGGTGAGGGCGGCCCGGTGTTCGAAGGCGCTGCGGTGCAGCGCCAGGGAGCGGCCCACGTCCGCGACGGCGAGGCCCGGGTCGTGCTCCACGTGCCGCAGCAGCCGGGCGGCCTGCTCGCGCAGCGCGTCGGCGCCGCGGGCGGAGAGCAGCCAGGGCAGGGCGGGCGCGGCGGGGGCGGTCGCCGGGGTCGGCGCGGGGCCGTCGGCCCGGACCGGTTCGGTGGGCTGTTCGAGGATGGTGTGGGCGTTGGTGCCGCTGACACCGAACGACGACACGGCGGCCCGCCGGGGGCGCCCGGTCTCCGGCCACGGGGTGTCGTCGGTGAGCAGCCGGACCGCTCCGGCCGACCAGTCCACGTGGGGTGTCGGCGTGTCGACGTGCAGGGTGCGCGGCAGCGCCCCGTGCCGCATGGCCTGCACCATCTTGATGATGCCCGCGACTCCGGCGGCTGCCTGGCTGTGCCCGATGTTCGACTTCAGCGACCCCAGCCACAGCGGCTGCCGCCCGTCGCGTTCCCGGCCGTACGTGGCCAGGAGCGCCTGGGCCTCGATGGGGTCGCCCAGCCGGGTCCCGGTGCCGTGCCCCTCCACGGCGTCGACCTCGGCCCCCGTCAGTCCGGCGTCGGCGAGGGCCGCCCGGATGACCCGCTGCTGGGAAGGTCCGTTGGGGGCGGTCAGGCCGTTGCTGGCGCCGTCCTGGTTGACGGCGGAGCCGCGTACGAGGGCGAGCACCGGGTGGCCGTTGCGCCGGGCGTCCGAGAGGCGTTCCAGGACGAGCAGTCCGGCGCCCTCGGCCCAGGAGGTGCCGTCGGCGGCGGCGGCGAACGGCTTGCAGCGGCCGTCCTCGGCGAGCACCCGTTGCCGGCTGAACTCCACGAACGCGCCCGGTGTCGACATCACGGTCACCCCGCCCGCGAGCGCCAGCGAGCATTCGCCGGACCGCAGCGACCGGGCCGCGAGATGGACCGCGACCAGCGACGAGGAGCACGCCGTGTCGACGGTCACCGCGGGCCCTTCGAGGCCGAGGGTGTAGGAGATCCGCCCGGACGCCACACTGCCCGCGCTGCCGACGCCGAGGTAGCCCTCGAACTCCTCGGAGGGTTCGGTGACGCGCGACCCGTAGTCGTGGTGGCTGCATCCGACGAAGACGCCGCTCGCGCTGCCCTTGAGCGACAGCGGGTCGATGCCGGCCCGTTCGAACGCCTCCCAGGAGAGTTCCAGCAGCAGCCGCTGCTGGGGGTCGATGGTCAGCGCCTCACGCGGGGAGATCCCGAAGAAGGCCGGGTCGAAGCGGTCGGCGTCGTGGAGGAAGCCGCCTTCGCGCGCGTAGGTGCGGCCGGTCCGGTCCGGGTCCGGATCGTAGAGGCCGTCCAGGTCCCAGCCCCGTCCGGTGGGGAAGCCGGTGATCGCGTCCTGTCCGCCCGCGACGAGTTCCCACAGTTCCTCGGGGGTGCTGACGCCGCCGGGGTAGCGGCAGCTCATGGCGACCACGGCGATCGCCTCGTCCTCGGGCACCGCGACGGCCGGGGACGCCTGTGCGGGAGCGCCGGACGTCCGTGTGGCGGGCGCACCCGGCAGTTCGGTGCGCAGGTGTCCGGCCAGGTCCGTGGCCGTGGGGTAGTCGAAGGCCAGGGTCACCGACAGGCGCAGGCCGGTGGCCCCGGCGAGCCGGTTGCGCAGTTCGACGGCGGTCAGCGAGTCGAAGCCGATGTCCTTGAACGCCTGGTCGGGTCCCACCGCCTCGGGCCCGGGGTGGCCGAGCACGGCGGCGACCTCGCGGCGGACCAGGTCCAGCAGCGCCCGGTCCCGTTCCGCCGGAGGCAGTGCGGCCAGGCGCAGGGCCGGCGGCTCGGCGCCGTCGGCCGTGCTCCGGGGGCCGGCCGGGGCGGCGAGTGCTTCCCGCACCTCGGGCAGGTCGCCGAGGGCGGGGCTGGGCCGCAGCGCGGTGTACGCCCGGGTGAAGCGGTCCCAGGCGAAGTCGGCGACGAGGACGGCCGTATCATCGTGGTCGAGCGCCCGGCGCAGCGCGGCCGTGGCCACGGCGGGGTCCATGGCGGGCAGGCCGTCGCGGATCAGCCGTTCGGCGACCGCTCCGGAAGCGAGGCTGTCGCCGCCCCACAGGCCCCAGGCCACGCAGGTGCCGGGCAGTCCGAGGTCGCGGCGCTGCCGGGCGAGCGCGTCGAGGTAGGCGTTGGCGGCGGCGTAGCTGCCCTGGCCGGTGCCGCCGAGCGTGCCGGCGAGCGAGGAGAACAGCACGAAGGCGGTGATGTCGAGTTCGCGGGTGAGCGCGTCGAGGTTGCGCGCTCCGTCGAGCTTGGGGCGCAGGACCCCGGCCGCGCGCTCGGGGGTGATGGAGTCGATCACCCCGTCGTCGAGGACGCCCGCGGTGTGCAGTACGGCGCGCAGCGGGCGCTCGGCCGGAATACCGGCGAGCAGTTCCGCCAGGGCGTCGCGGTCCGCGACGTCGCAGGCCACCGCGGTGGCGGCGGCGCCGAGTCCGCGCAGTTCGGCCAGCAGGGCGTCGGCCCCCGGGGCCCGTGCGCCGCGCCGGCTGGTGAGCAGCAGGTGCGCGGTGCCGGTGCGGGCCAGCCACCGCGCGATCTGGGCGCCGAGGCCGCCGGTGCCGCCGGTGATCAGGACCGTGCCCTCGGGGGTCCAGTCGCGTACGGGGGGCGTGTCGCCGAGACCGGCGTGGACGACCCTGCGGCCGTAGAGGCCGCTGGCGCGTACCGCGAGCTGGTCCTCGCCGCCGGGGCCCGTCAGCGCTTCGGCGAGCCGGGTCGCGGCCCGGTCGTCGAGCTGTCGCGGCAGGTCGACCAGTCCGGCCCAGCGCCGCGGGTACTCGACGCCGGCGACCCCGCCCAGGCCCCAGACCAGGGCCTGGAGCGCGCTGCCGATCCGGTCGGAGCGGCCGACCGACACCGCGCCCCGGGTGGCGCACCAGAGCGGGGCGTCGGTGCCGAGGTCGCCCAGGGCCTGGAGGAGTGCGACCGTCAGGGTGAGGCCGCGGGGAAGCGCCGATCCTCCGCCGTGGGGTTCTTCGGCCAGGGCGAGCAGCGACAGGAGTCCGGCGGGCGGCCCGCCGGTGCGGTCGTGGGCGTCGCGGAGCAGTGCGGCGAACCGGGTCCGGTCGGTCGCGTCGGGGCCCGCCTCGACCAGGACAGGGGTGGCGCCGTGTGCCCGCAGGGCGTCCAGGGCGAACGCGACGGCCGGGTCGGCGGCGGCGCCGGCCGGGGCGACGACGAGCCAGCCGCCGGTGAGCCGGGGCCGCTCGGGTGCGGGCAGGGGCTTCCAGGCGACCCGGTAGCGCCAGCCGTCGGCGGTCCGGTCGTCGGCCCGGCCGCGCGCCCATTCGGCGAGGGTGGGCACCAGGGAGGCGAGGGAGGCTTTCAGTTCCCCGTCCTCGACCCGCAGGGTGGTGGCGAGGGCGTCCAGGTCCCCGTGGTCGACGGCCGCCCAGAAGCCGGAGTCGGCTGGTCCGGTGCCGGTGCCGGTGCCGGTCAGGGCGGTGGCGGGCCGGTCGGGGGTGGTGTCCAGCCAGTAGCGCTGCTGCTGGAAGGCGTAGGTGGGCAGGGGCCGCTTGCGCGCGCCGGTGCCGGCGAACACCGTGTCCCAGTCCGCCGGTGCTCCATGTACCTGGAGTTCGGTGAGCGCGGCGAGGAAGCGGCCGGGGCCGCCCTCGGCGCGGCGCAGGGTGCCGACGACGGCTCCGTCCCCGGCCCCGGCCGCTTCGACGGCCTGCTGGAGCCAGACGGTCAACGCGGGGTGGGTGCTGCACTCGACGAAGGTGTGGTGTCCGTCGGCGATGAGCGCGTCGACCGCGCGTGCGAACTCCACGGGCCGGCGCAGGTTCTCGTACCAGTACGCGGCGTCCAGCCCCAGGGTGTCCAGGGGGCCGCCGCTGACCGTGGAGTAGAACGGGATGTCGGACGTCCGCGGCGTGGTGCCGTCGAGGAGGGTGAGCAGTTCCTCCCGTAGCTCCTCCACCTGGGGCGAGTGCCCGGCGAAGTCCACGCCGGGGACCGGCCAGGTCAGGACGCCCGCCTCGGCGTACCGCTCGCGCAGTCGCTCCAGTGCCGCCGGGTCGCCGGAAACCGTCACCGATGCCGGGCCGTTGACAGCGGCGACGTCGAGTGCCCCCTCGTGGGCGGACAGGGCTTCGCGTACGGCCGCGGCCGGCTGCGGCACGAACAGCATGCCGCCGCGGCCGGTCAGGGCGAGCAGGGCCCGGCTGCGCAGGGCGACGATCCGGGCCGCGTCGTCCAGCGAGAGCGCACCGGCCACGCAGGCGGCGGCGATCTCCCCCTGGGAGTGGCCGACCACGGCGTCGGGCACGATCCCGTGCGCCCGCCACAGCTCGGCCAGCGACACCATCACGGCGAACAGCACCGGCTGCACCACGTCCACCCGGTCCAGCGGGGGCGCGTCGGGCTCCTCCCGCAGGACCGCGAGCGGCGACCAGTCCAGGTGCGGGACGAGGGCGCGTTCACAGGCCGCGATCCGGTCGGCGAAGGCCGGGGCGTGGGCGAGGAGTTCCCGGGCCATGCCGGCCCACTGGGATCCCTGGCCGGGGAAGACGAAGACGGTCCTGGCCGATCGGGCGACGGTGCCCTCGACCAGGCCGGGTGCGCGGTCTCCCGCGGCCAGCGCGGCCAGGCCGCCCAGCAGGGCCGTCCGGTCGTCACCGACGACGGCCGCGCGGTGCTCGAAGGCGGTCCTGGTGGTGGCCAGGGAGTAGCCGATGTCGGCGGACGACAGCTCCGGATGCTCCGTCAGGTACGTGTGCAGCCGCTCCGCCTGGGCCCGCACCGCCTCGGCGGTCCGCCCGGACAGGACCCACGGGACGGCGGCCCGCGCGGCGCCCGCGTCCGTCGCACCGGACCCGGCGGACGGACCGGCGGGGAGTGCGGGTACGGCGGGCGCTTCGGACACGGCGGGCGCGTCGGACACGGCGGGCGCGTCGGACACGGCGGCGGGTTCGGGCCCGTCCGGCACAGCGGGCGGCGGGAGTCCGGGGTCGGCGGTGGGCAGGAGCGCGGGGTCGGCGGTGGGCGGGAGTCCGGGATCGGCGGGCGGCTGCTCGATGACGACATGGGCGTTGGTGCCGCTCAGGCCGAACGAGGACACTCCGGCCCGGCGCGGACGGCCGGTCCGCGGCCAGGGAGTGGCCTCGGTCAGCAGTGCGACGGCGCCCGCCGTCCAGTCGACGTTCGGGGACGGCCGGTCGATGTGCAGGGTCCGCGGCAGCTCGCCGTGCCCCATGGCCAGCACCATCTTGATGATGCCGCCGACCCCGGCGGCGGCCTGCGTGTGCCCGATGTTCGACTTCAGCGACCCCAGCCAGAGCGGCCGGTCGGCCGGCCGGTCCTGGCCGTAGGTGGCCAGCAGCGCGTCGGCCTCGATCGGGTCGCCCAGCCGGGTGCCGGTGCCGTGCGCCTCGACGGCGTCCACGTCGGCGGCCGTCAGCCGGGCGTTCGCCAGCGCGTCGCGGATCACCCGGCGCTGGGCCAGGCCGCTGGGCGCGGTCAGGCCGTTGCTCGCGCCGTCCTGGTTGATCGCCGAGCCGCGCACCACCGCGAGCACCGGGTGGCCGTTGCGCCGGGCGTCCGAGAGGCGTTCCAGGACCAGCAGGCCCACGCCCTCGGCCATGCCGAAGCCGTCCGCCGAGGCGGCGAAGGACTTGCAGCGCCCGTCTTCGGCGAGCCCGCGCTGCCGGCTGAAGCCGGTGAACGACAGCGGGGTGCCCATCACCGTGGCGCCGCCCGCCAGTGCCAGCGCGCATTCGCCCGAGCGCAGCGACTGCGCGGCGAGATGGACCGCGACCAGTGACGAGGAGCAGGCCGTGTCCACGGTCACGGCGGGTCCCTGGAGGCCGAGTTGGTAGGCGACCCTCCCGGACAGGACGCTGGTGGAGATGCCCGCGATGAACAGGCCCTCCAGTTCTTCGGGGACATCGCGCAGGGTGCCGCCGTAGCCCTGGTAGGAGGCACCGGCGAAGACCCCGGTCGGGGTGCCGTGCAGGGACGACGGGTCGATGCCGGCGCGCTCGATCGCCTCCCAGGAGGTTTCGAGCAGCAGCCGCTGCTGCGGGTCCATGGCCAGGGCCTCGCGCGGTGAGATCCCGAAGAATCCGGGGTCGAACAGGTCCGCGTCCCGGATGAACCCGCCTGCGGCGGCGTAGCTCCTGCCCGGCCGGTCGGGGTCCGCGTCGTACAGCGTGTCCAGGTCCCAGCCCCGGTCGGACGGCAGCCCGGAGACGGCGTCGCGCCCGTCGGCGACCAGGCGCCACAGCTCCTCGGGGGTGCGTACGCCGCCGGGGTAGCGGCAGCTCATGGAGACGATCACGATGGGGTCGTCGTCCGCGGCGGGTGCCGCCGCCGGGGGCCGCCGCACGGTGGCGGGTTCCTCGGCGGCGCCCAGCAGTCCGGTCTCCAGGTGCCGGGCGAGCGCGGTCGCCGACGCGTAGTCGAAGACGACGGTGACCGGGAGCCGCAGGCCGGTGGCGGTGTTGAGCCGGTTGCGCATGTCCACGGCGGTCAGCGAGTCGAAGCCCAGGTCGCGGAAGGCACGGCCAGGGGCGACCGCGTCCGGCGAGCCGTGGCCGAGGACGGCGGCCGCGTGGGTCCGTACCAGGTCGACGAGCACCCGGGTCCGCTCGGCCGCGGGGAGCGGCCGCAGCCGGTCGCGCAGCGCCGAGGACGTCTCCTCGGCCCCGGTCCCGGCGGTCGCCGGTTCGGCGGCCAGCGCGGCGCGCACCTCGGGGAGTTCACCGATCAGCGGACTCGGGCGCGCCGAGGTGAACACCGTCGCGAAGCGGTCCCAGTCGATGTCGGCGACCACGACCACCGTCTCGTCGTGGTCCAGGACCTGCTGGAGCCCGGTGAGCGCGACCGCGGGCGGCACGAAGAGCACGCCGTGGCCGCGCAGGGTCTCCTCCACCAGTCCGGCCGCCATCCCGGCCCCGCCCTCGGGGTCCCAGATCCCCCACACCACGGAGGTCGCGGCGAGACCGCGGCTGCGGCGGTCCTCGGCCAGGCCGTCGAGATAGGCGTTGGCGGCGGCGTAGGCGCCGTGGACGGCGCTGCCCCACACCCCGGAGATGGAGGAGAAGAGCACGAACGCGTCGAGCGTGTCCCGGTCGAAGAGCAGGTCCAGGTTCCTGGCACCGCCGGTCTTGGCGTGGAGGGTGTCGGCGAACTCGTCCACGTCGGTGGCGGGCAGCGGCACCAGCAGCCCGGCACCCGCGGCGTGGAAGACGGTACTGATCCGGTGGCCGTCCCGTTCGAGGCCGTCCTTCAGCGCGCGCAGGGCGTCCAGGTCGGCGACGTCGCACGAGGCCAGGGTGACCCGGCAGCCGAGGGCGGCCAGTTCCTCGGACAGCTCCGGCGCACCCGGCGCGTCCGCCCCGCGCCGGCTGACCAGCACCAGGTGCCCGGCTCCCCGCCGGGCCAGCCAGCGCGCGATCTGCGCGCCGATCCCGCCGGTACCGCCGGTGATCAGCACGGTGCCCCCGGGCCGCCAGCTCCGTCCCGGCGCGGTGTCGCCGAGGGCGGCCCGGACCAGCCTGCGGCCGTGGCAGCCGGTGGCCCGTACGGCCACCTGGTCCTCGTCCGCGACCGCGCCCGCCAGCACCCGGCACAGCCGAGCGGTGGTGTCCGTGTCCAGGACCTCCGGGAGGTCGATCAGACCGCCCCAGCGCTGCGGGAACTCCAGCGCGGCGACCCGGCCCAGCCCCCACAGCAGATGCTGCGCGGCGCTGACCGCGCTCCCGGTGTCCGTGTCCCCGGCCGACACCGCACCCCGGGTCGCCCACCAGAGGGGCGCGTCGGTCCCGGTGTCGCCGAGGGACTGCACCAGGGCCAGGTTGAGCGCGGTGCCCAGCGGGACGGAGGGGTGCGCGGAGTGCGGGCGCTCGTCGAGGCCCAGCAGCGACAGCACTCCCGTCACCGGGCCGGGCAGCGCGCCGAGGGTGGCGCGGATCCGGTCGGCCAGCACGGCGCGGTCGGCCTCCGCCTCGGTGAGCCGCACGTGGACCACCGAGGCACCGGCCTGCTCCATGGCGTGGACGGTCGCCTCCGACCGGCGCACCGCGTCCTCGGGCTGACCGTCCGACGACAGCAGGAGCCAGTTGCCGTCCAGGGCGGCCGGGGGGCCCTCGGGCAGGGCCCGCCAGGTCACGCGGTAGCGCCAGGAGTCGGCCACCGAACGCTCGGTGCGCTCGGTGCGCCAGGCGGCGAGCGCCGGGAGCACCACGTTCAGCGGGTCCTCGGGCGCCACCCCGAGGGCCGTGGTGAACCGGTCCAGGTCGCCGCCGCCCAGGGCGTCCCAGAAGTCGTCGCCCTCCGAGGACGTCCCGGAAGGACCGCCCGCCGCCGGGCCGGTGTCCTCCAGCCAGTACGAGCGGCGCTGGAAGGGGTAGGTGGGCAGGGAGACGACGTCCGGTTGGTGTCCGGCGAACACCCGGTCCCAGTCGGGCGACAGACCGCCCGCGTGGGCCTCTCCCAGGGAGGTCAGGAAGCGGGCGAGGCCGCCCTCGCCGCGCCGCAGCGTGCCGACGACCACGGCGGGGCCCTGTGCTGAGGCGGCGGTGTCGGCCTTGTCGGCGGTCTGCTGGACACCGAAGGTGAGCACGGGGTGCGGGCTGGCCTCGACGAAGAACCGGAACCCCTCCCCCAACAGCGACTCCGTCGCCCTCCCGAACTCCACCGTCTCCCGCAGATTCCGATACCAGTACCCGGCATCCANANNNNCNGTGTCCAGCCAGCCACCCGTCACCGTCGAGAAGAACGGCACCACACCCGAAACAGGAACAACCCCCGCCAGATCAGCAAGCAACCGCTCCCGGATCTCCTCCACATGCGAGGAATGCGACGC
>NZ_KB892195.1:0-16633 GCF_000373685.1 Streptomyces sp. PsTaAH-124
TTGACGACGGCCCACATGGCGTCGATGAAGTCGACCTTCTGGTTCTTGTACTGGAGGTAGAAGGCGTGCTCCCAGGCGTCGAAGACGAGGACGGGGGTGGAGCCCTGTCCGACGTTGCCCTGGTGGTCGTAGACCTGTTCGACGACGAGGCGGCCGCTGAGGGGTTCGTAGGCCAGGANGCCCCAGCCGGAGCCCTGGGTGGTGGCCGCGGCCTTGGTGAGCTGGGCCTTGAACCCGGCGAAGGAGCCGAAGGACTCGGTGATCGCGTCGGCCAGCTCGCCCACGCCGTCCTGGGCCAGCGGCTCGCCGCCGCCGTCGCCCGTCATGTTCTGCCAGTAGATCGAGTGCAGGATGTGCCCGGAGAGATGGAAGGCCAGGTTCTTCTCCAGGCCGTTGATCGAGCCCCAGGTCTCCTTGTCCCGCGCCTCGGCGAGCTGCTCCAGCGTGTCGTTGGCGCCCTTCACATAGGCCGCGTGGTGCTTGTCGTGGTGCAGCTCGATGATCTCGGGGCTGATGACCGGCGCGAGCGCCGAGTAGTCGTACGGCAGTTCAGGCAGCGTGTAGACGGGCATGACAGGTCCCCTCCGACCATTATTGCAAAGGGCTTGCAACTACAAGCTACCAACAACAGTGCGGGCGCGAGCAACAGGAAGGCCCCCACGTGTCCCGTGGGGGCCTTCCTGCGGGCGCGGCCGGTGCCGGTGTGTCAGGCGCGGACGCGGACGCGCTGCCAGGCGTACCCGGCCGCCGCCAGCACCAGGGCCATCGCGCCCGTCGAGTAGAGCTGCACCCGGGTGCCGGGCTGCCGGGCCATCAGGACGAAGATCGCCGCCATGCCCGCCAGGGCCGCCCAGGTGAGCCAGGGGAAGCCCCACATCCGTACGGCCAACCGGTCCGGCGCCTCCCGCTCCAGCCGTCGCCGCAGCCGCAGCTGCGCGGCGGCGATGAAGATCCAGACGACCAGGATCACCGCGCCGATCATGTTCAGCAGCCAGGGGAAGACGTCGTCGGGCCGCCAGTAGCTGAGCAGCACACAGCCGAACCCGAAGACGCTCGACACCGCGACCGCGGTCCGCGGCACCCCGCCCGAGACCTTCGCCAGCGCTCTGGGGCCCTGGCCGCGCCCCACCAGCGAGTACGCGATGCGTGACGATCCGTAGATGTTGGCGTTCATCGCGCTGAGCAGCGCCACCAGGACGACCACGTTCATCAGCTGCCCGGCGCCCGGTATGCCCAGGTGGTCCAGCGTGGCGACGTAGGGGCCCTTGTCGACGACCTCCGGCGCGTTCCACGGGACCAGGGTGACGATGACGGCCATCGAGCCGATGTAGAAGAGGGCGATGCGCCACATGGCGGTGCGCACCGCGCTCGCCACGCCGCGCACCGGGTCCTGTGACTCGGCCGCCGCGATGGTGACCGTCTCCAGGCCGCCGTAGGCGAACACGGAGGCGAGCAGGCCGACGATCAGACCCTGGCCGCCGTGCGGCAGGAAGTCGCTCAGGTGCGAGGTGCCCGGCGAGTCGGTGCCCGGCAGCACACCCGTGACGGCCAGCACGCCCAGCACCAGGAACAGGCTGATGGCGCCGACCTTCAGTGCCGCGAACCAGAACTCGAACTCGCCGAAGTTCTTCACCGCGGCCAGGTTCGTCCCGCAGAACACCACCATGAACAGGGCCACCCACAGCCACTGCGGGGTGCCCGGCAGCCAGCCCGTCACGATCTTCGCGGCGCCCATGCCCTCCAGGCCGACCGCCGTGCACAGCAGCACCCAGTACGACCAGCCCGCGGTGAAGCCGGCCCACGGCCCGAACGCCCGTTCGGCATGTGTGGAGAAGGAGCCCGAGGAGGGATACGCGGCCGACATCTCGCCGAGCATCCGCATCACCAGCATCACGAGGACACCGGAGACGGCGTAGGCGACGACGATCGACGGCCCGGCGGCGGCGATGCCCGCCCCGGAGCCGACGAACAGCCCGGCGCCGATCACCCCGCCGAGGGCGATCATCGACAGATGGCGCTGCTTGAGGCCATGGCTCAGAGGGGCCTCGCCCGCCTGCTCCGTGGGGGGAGCGGGGGAGGCGGTGGTGCGGTGGGGCATGAACACGCTCATCCAGTGGGGGGAGGGGCGAAAGTGCCCACAGTGTGGGCAGCCCGTCCGCTCAGGGCGAGGGGCTGCCCACTATCCGGACGTGTGTCCTACGGTACGTGAACGCCGGGTTACGCGGCGACGGCGACCGGGGCGACGGCCGTGTAGTGCGAGGCGTCCCCCTCCAGGGAACGGCTCTCCTCGCCGTCGACACCGACCGGGACGTCACCGGCCACCGTCACCCGGTTCAGGCGGCGCGGCAGGCCGTCGTAGTTGTCGATGGCGTAGTGCTGGGTGATGCGGTTGTCGAACAGCACCAGCTGGTGCTCCGACCAGCGCCAGCGCAGCACGTTCTCCGGCCGTGTGACGTACGCCTGGAGCAGGTCCAGGATCTTGCGCGACTCCGGCACCGACAGGCCCGCGATCCGCTGCGCGAACCCGCCGATGAACAGCCCGCGCTCGCCGGTCAGCGGATGCACCCGCACCACCGGGTGCGCGGTGCGGTACCGGATCGAGGTGAACTGCGCGCGCCGGGTGGCCTCCTCCTCGTCGACCGCCTCCTCGGGCACGGCGTAGTCGTAGTCGTTGGTGTGCTCGGCCCACAGCGTGTCGGCCAGCCGGCGCAGTGGCTCGGGCAGGTCGCGGTAGGCCGCGGCGGCGTTCGCGATCAGCGTCTCGCCCCCGTACGGCGGGACCGTGATGCTGCGCAGGGTGCTGGCCTGCGGCGGGTTGAGCACGAACGTGACGTCGGTGTGCCAGTGGTTGGCGCGGCCCTGCTCGCTGTCCACGGGCAGCACGTTCGGGGCGCCCTCGACGGCGGGCACGGTCGGATGGGCGGTGGTGAGGTCCCCGAAGTGGCGGGCGAACGCCTCCTGCCCGGCGTCGTCCAGGCGCACGTCGTCGAAGACGAGCGCCTTGTGCGTGTTCAGGGCCTCGCGCAGCGCGGCGACGGTCCGCGTGTCGAGCGGCCGGGCGAGGTCGACGCCGCCGACCCGGGCGCCGATGCGGGCGGTGACCTTGTGGATCTCGATGGACATGATCAGGTCCTTTCGGAGGGCGGCCGGCCGCGGGACCGGCCGCGGGACGGTGGCCGGTCAGACGGTGGTCAGGGCGCTGGACAGGGCGGGGGCCAGGTGCTGGTTGGCCGGGCGCGGCAGGCCGTAGCGCTCCCGCAGGGTCTGCCGCGGCCCGTACCCGGAGCGCAGCAGCCCGCGGGCGCGCAGCAGCGGGACGACATGGTCGACGAAGGCGTCGAGACCGGACGGCAGCACCGCGGGCATGATGTTGAACCTGTCGGCGGCGCCCTCGGTGAACCACGTCCCGATCGCGTCCGCGACCTGCTCGGGCGTCCCCGCGAAGGTCAGATGGCCGCGCCCGCCGCCGAGCCTGCCGATCAGCTGCCGCACGGTCAGCCGCTCGCCGCGGGCCAGCTCCACCACGAGCGTGTACCGGCTCTTGGCGCCCTCGACGGCCGACTCCGGCGGCAGGTCGGCGGGCAGCTCACGGTCCAGGTGCAGTGTGCCCGGCTCCAGCCGCAGCAGGTTCTCCAGGCGGACCCGGCCGTGCTCGGGCACGATGTGCTCGTCCAGGATCTGCTCCGCCGCCCGCGCCTCGGCCTCGGTCGACCCGAGCACCGGCACGATGCCGGGCAGCACCTTCAGCAGCTCCGGGTCGCGGCCCGCCCGCCGGGTGAGCCGCTTCAGATCGGCGTAGAAGGCCCGCGCACCCGCCGGCGACTGCTGCGCGGTGAACACCGCCTCCGCGTACCGCGCCGCGAACGCCTTCCCGTCGGCGGAGGAGCCCGCCTGCACCAGCAGCGGATAGCCCTGCGGGGACCGCGGCACGTTGAGCGCGCCCGCCACCTTGAAGTACGTCCCCTCGTGCCGGGCCGGATGGATCTTCGCGTCGTCGCCCCACACCCCGGCCGCCTTGTCGGCGACGACCGTGTCGTCCTCCCAGCTGTCCCACAGCCTGCGGGCCACCTCCACGAACTCGGCGGCCCGCGCGTACCGTTCGGCGTGCGCGGGCTCATCGTCCAGACCGAAGTTGCGGGCCGCCTCGGCGCCCGCGGTGGTGACGATGTTCCAGCCCGCCCGGCCGCCGCTGACGATGTCCAGCGAGGCGAACCTGCGCGCCAGGTTGTAGGGGGAGTTGTAGGAGGTCGACGCGGTGGCGATCAGACCGATGTGCTCGGTGGCGGTGGCCAGCGCGGTGAGCAGGGTGAGCGGTTCCAGGGCGCCCGCGGGCCGCTGCGCGACCGTGTTCCACAGCTGCGGGCCGTCCGCCAGGAACAGCGAGTCGAAGGTGCCGCGCTCGGCGGTCCGGGCCAGCGCCACGTAGTGCGCCAGGTCGACGTGCGCGTACGGGTCGCTCTCCGGCAGCCGCCACGACGCCTCGTGGTGGCCGGTGTTCATCAGGAACGCGTTCAGGTGCAGCGTGCGCGGGCCGGGGCCCGTGCCGGTGCTGCCGGATGCGGGGGTGCGGATGGTCATGCGGGGTCCTCCGTGACGCCCAGGGCGGTGAGCAGCCGCTCCCGGTACGCGCCGAGCAGCGGGTCCCGGTACGAGCGCGGATGCGGGCGGTCGATGGTCAGGTCGAGGCCGATGCGGCCCTGGTCGAGGACGAGGACACGGTCGGCGAGCACGATCGCCTCGTCCACGTCGTGGGTGACGAGCAGTACCGAGGGCCGGTGGCGCTGCCACAGCCGGCGCAGCAGCGCGTGCATCCGGATCCGGGTGAGGGCGTCCAGCGCGCCGAACGGCTCGTCGGCCAGCAGCAGTTCGGGCTCGCGGACCAGGGAGCGGGCCAGTGCCGCGCGCTGCGCCTCACCGCCCGACAGCTCGCTCGGCCAGGCCCGCTCCCGGCCCGCGAGGCCCACCTCGGCGAGGGCGGCCCGGCCGCGTGCGGCGGCGTCCTTGCCGTCCGCGCCGAGCAGGACGTTGTCCAGCACCCGCCGCCAGGGCAGCAGCCGGGAGTCCTGGAAGACCACGGACACCCGCTCCGGCGCCCGCAGCCCACCACTGCCGGCCACCTGGTGGTCCAGGCCCGCCACGGCCCGCAGCAGGGTGCTCTTGCCGGAGCCGCTGTGCCCGAGCAGCGCGGTGAACTGCCCGGCCGGCAGACTGAGATCGATGCCGTCGAGCACCGTACGGCCCTCGAACGACCGGGTCAGGGAGCGCAGTTCCACCGCGGTGGAGGTGGCAGGGCCCCCGGTCAGCTGCTCAGTGTGCGGCGCCACGACAGCACCCTCCGTTCGATCAGGCGGACCACGCTGTCGGAGACCAGACCGAAGACGCCGTAGACCAGCAGGCCGACCAGGATCACGTCCGTCTGGCCGTAGTTCTGCGCCTGGAACATCAGATAGCCGAGGCCGCTGGTGGCGTTGATCTGCTCCAGCACCACCAGGCCCAGCCAGGACCCGGTGACCCCGAGGCGCAGGCCGACGAAGAAGCCGGGCAGCGCGCCGGGCACGACGATCTGCCGCACGAACGCCCACCGCGACAGGCCCTGCACCTCGGCCAGCTCCACATAGCGGCTGTCGATGCCGGACAGCGCGGCGTGCGTGTTCAGATAGACCGGGATGTAGACGACGATCGCGATGATCGCGACCTTGAAGGTCTCGCCGATGCCCAGCCACAGGATGAACAGCGGGATCAGCCCCATGGTCGGGACGGCCCGGTTGAGGTTGACGGTCCCGTCGATCAGCGCCTCGCCGGTCCGGGTGAGCCCGGCGGCGAGCGCCAGCAGCACCCCGCCGGTCAGGCCGAGCGCGAAGCCGTAGGCGGCCCGGCGCAGCGAGGTCAGCACATCGGTGGGCAGCGTCCCCTCGGTCCACAGGTGACCGGCGGTGCGCAGCACCGTCCAGGGCGCCGGGACCGCGCCCGGGTCGAGCCGTCCGGCGGCGGAGGCCGCGGCCCACAGGACCAGGAAGAGGAGGGGACCGGCCAGCCGGGCGGCGGGCAGCCGCCGGCCGGGCGTCAGCGGCCGCGGCCGCCGGGGGCGCCGGGTGCGCGGCGCCGGACCCCCGGGGGCCGGTCCTGCCGGTCCCGCGGAGCCCCGGGCGTCCGGGGCGCCGGGGGTGCCGGGGGCGCCGGGGGTGTCCGAAGGCATGGTGGACGGGGTGGCCGAGGTCGTCACCGCGCTCACCTCTGGTACTCGGCCGGTACGGCACGGGCCGCGAGCGCCTCGAAGCGGCGGTCGAACAGCGGGCCGACCTCGAACCGCTTCACGAACCCGCCCTCGGCGAGCAGATCCGCCGTCTCCTGCTCCCACCTGACCGCCTCGTCCCAGCTCGGCGGGAACAGCGGCTTGTTGGCGAGCCGCGTGACGGCCTCGGCCTGCGCCAGGGACAGGTTCTGCGTCTTCACGTAGAACTCCCGGTTCCACTCGTCCGGGTGCTCCCACTGCCACACCTGGCCCCGGGCCCAGTGCGGTATGTACGCGGCGATCGCGGCGGCCTTCGCCCGGTCGGCCAGCACCGTGGCCGGCGCCCACAGCAGATTGAGCAGGTCGACGACGTCGGTGGGGATGGTGTGCGCGCCCTTGGACCCGTACTGGTTCAGATAGGCGGGCGCCTGGCTGTTGCCGAGCGGGGCCACGTCCACCTGGCCGGACTGGAGGGCGGTGAGGAACTGGTTGCTGGTGAGCGGCACCAGCCGGACGTCGTCGTGGGCGAGGCCCGCCTCCTTCAGCGCCCGCAGCAGTACCACCCCCTGCGCCTGCCCCTGGGAGAAGGCGAGTTTGCGCCCCTTGAAGTCCGCGGTCGTGCGGATGTCGCTGCCGGGTGCGGTGGCGAACAGGTAATTCGGCTTGCGGGTCAGGCCGATCGCGACGATCCGCGCGTCGTAGCCCTGGTAGTGCGCCTGGATCGGCGGAATGCCCGCGTTGGTGGCCACGTCCAGGGAATGCGCGCGGAAGGCGTTGATGACATCCGGCCCGGCGCCGATGTTCAGCCAGTCCGACACGGTGAACAGCAGCTTCCCCAGTTTCCCCAGCCGGAACTGGAGCTGCTGGGTCTCCTGGTACGACGCGATCTTCAGACTGGTGCCCGGCGGCACCGTACCGGCGAGCGGGGCGGACAGGTCGGCGGACGACCCGGAGGCGGCGGCACTCGATCCGGCGCAGCCGCTCAGCCCCGTCGCCGCGACGGCGGCACCGAGCAGGGACGTGAGGAGCAGGCGCCGGTCGGGGCCGGACACCGGTACGGAAGGCATGGCGGAACTCCACGGGTTCACGGGGGGCGGCAGACATGCTGAATTCCGGGCACGGCCGCCGCGGCGGACGGCAGGCGCGGGCAGCACGAAGGGAATTCACACACGACGGGAACGAGTGCCGGAAGCACACGGGGACCGAGTGCGGGAGGCACACGGGAAGAACCGGAGGGAAAGCGCTCCGGGGCGCGTCAACGGGTCAGCAGCAAAGAGTGCGACAGCTCGTGAGCGGGCTCATGAGAGAAATGCTCCCGTTCTCGCGCAACCCCTGTCAACATTCGGAGTTTTTGAATTAATGAACGTCATGTGACACGGCCAGCGGATCCCGGTACAGCACGTCCAGGGCCACCGCGCCGCCCGCCACCGCGAGCACGGAGTCCGTGAAACCGGTGGGCACCACCGCCTGCGCCCGCCGCGCCCCGACCGCCTCCCGCAGCGCCGCCAGACAGTCCGCGCGGTACATCGCGCCGACCTCGGTGACCACCACGGTCTCCGGGTTGAGCACGTCCAGCAGCAGCCCCGCCGCCCGCCCGGTCAGCCGCGACCGCTCCACCAGCAGCCGTACGGCCGCCGGGTCGCCCGCCCCGGCCGCGGCGAGCACGCGCATCGGGTTGACCCCGGCGGCCACCCCGGCCGCCCGCGCCCGCCGGCACAGGGTCCGCTCGCTCAACTCCGCCTGGAGGCAGCCGGTCCGCCCGCACGCGCAGGGCTCCGTACCGCCCGGCAGCGGCAGATGGGCGATGGCCCCCGCCTGCGAGCGGGGCCCGTGGTGCACCTCGTCGTTGGTGGCGAAGGCCGCGTCGACCACATTGCCGACGAACAGCTTCAGCACGCTCCGGCTGCCGCGCGCCCGCCCGAACAGCCGCTCCGCGTTGACCAGCGCCCGCGCGTGCCCGTCCACGTGCACCGGCAGTCCCGTACGGGCGCGCAGCACGTCCCGCACCGGCACGTCCCGCCAGTCGAGCAAGGGGTGTTCGACGACGGTCCCGGAGTCCCGGTCCACCCAGCCGCCGGAGGCGAACCCGATCCCGAGGGGCCGCGCGCCGGGCGCGTGGGCCAGCAGCGCCGCGAGCCCCTTGGCGGCGCGTTCGAGCACCTGGACCGGCCCGGCACCGGCGTGCCCGGTCCGCCGCTCGGCGACGACCCGGCCGCGCAGATCGAGCAGGGCCACCGTGGTGTACGGCACGGCCAGGTGCACCCCGCCGACCAGGAACCCGCGGCCGTCCAGCTCGACGGGCACATGCGGCCGTCCCGCGCCCCTGGACCGCGCGGGCACCGCGGCCTCGCGGATCAGCCCCAGCCCGGCGAGCCGGGCGCAGTGCTCGGACACGGAGGCCGGGGAGAGACCGGTCAGCCGGGCGATGGTGCTGCGGGCCACCGGTCCGTGCTCCAGCACCGAGCGCAGCACACCGCTGGCGCTGGTGCGGCGCCGGTCGGGATCGGCCACCCGGGAGGCCGGGGGCGCGGGGGGCACGGGGTCGGGTACGGACGCGGACGCGGACACGGACATGGGGCGGGTGGGGCGGGAGGTCCGGGTGGCGGCCGCGGCGGATCGGGGCATGAGGAAGCTCCTGGCGGGATCGGGGGAGGGGGCCGGCACTGCGCCGTCTGCGAGGAGAAGCGGGGCGGAGCGGTCTCCCGCCCCTACCGGGAGCGGCGACAGGTGGCCGTGCCCTGGCGTCGCAGGTCGACATAGCGACGCGACGAGAAGTACCGGGCCTGGGCAACCACGTGTTCGAAGCTAGCGCAACGCCCCACCGCTGCCCAGACCGCGCCCGACGGGCGAGACGACGGCAGGGGGCCCGGGGGAGGAGACGACCGGGGCCCGGGGGGAGGAGAGGAGGGGGCCCGAGCACGCGCCGGGCCGCGGGCCGTGTCGGCGAGGCCACGCCCGCTCAGTGACCGGTGTCACGCCGGGCCGCTTGCCCCCGCCGTTCTTTGTGCGGAGCCGACCAAGCCCGCGTTCCAGCCTTTGTCGAGCGCGGACGGTGATCGGTTCGAGCACGCTGGGATAGCGTCACGGTGTTCCCGACTGCTCTCACCCCGCGGAGTCCCCATGAGCACCGCTGCCGTTCCTGCCCGCACCGGCCAGGTCCTCGCCGACCTCCTGCCCGCCTCCCGTGTCCGGGACGCCGCTCTCGTGCTCGGCGGCGCCGCGCTCACCGGGATCGCCGCCCAGATCGCCGTCCCCGTGCCGGGCTCCCCGGTGCCGGTGACCGGCCAGACCTTCGCCGCGCTGCTGGTCGGCACCGCGCTCGGCGCCCGCCGCGGTCTGCTCTCCCTCATGCTGTACGCGGTCGCCGGTGTCGCGGGCATGCCGTGGTTCGCTGAGGGCGGCTCGGGCGCGGGCGCGCCCTCCTTCGGCTACGTCCTCGGCATGCTGCTGGCCTCCGCCGCCGTCGGCGCGCTGGCGCGGCGCGGCGCGGACCGCAACATGTGGCGCATGGCCGGCACGATGCTCCTGGGCGAGGCGGTCATCTACGCCGTCGGCGTGCCCTACCTGGCCCTGGCCACCGGCATGTCCGCCTCCGCCGCCGTCGCGGCCGGCCTGACCCCGTTCCTGATCGGCGACCTCCTCAAGGCCGCCCTGGCGATGGGCGCGCTGCCCACCGCCTGGAAGTTCGCCGGCAAGCGCTGACCCGCCGCGCGGCGAAGCCCGCGAGCGGAGCGCACAGGAGCGGAGGGAGCCCTCGGGCCCCCTCCGCTCTCGCGTTCCCGCGCCCGCCGCCGGCGGACCCGCGGACCGGTCAGCCGGCCGTGACCTGCTCGGTCCCGCCCGCGCCGCCCGCGCTCTCGCCGGTGGCGGCGGTGGCTGCGGTGTCAGCGGTGGCGGCGGCCGTACCCGCGACGGCCGTCCGCCGGTGCCCGCCGAGCCGCTCCCTGGCCACGGCGATCACCAGCACGACCGCCGCCACCAGCAGCGACAGCAGCACGGTCTCGCGGCCGTCGTGCTCGGTGTCGGTGAGCATGTAGCCCAGGACGAAGACGATCACGGCCGCCGCTGCCCAGGTCAGATACGGGTACAGCCACATCCGCACGACCAGCTTCTCCGGCGCCTCGCGCTGGATGATCTTCCGCATGCGCAGCTGGGAGAAGCAGATCACCAGCCACACGAACAGGGCGACCGCACCGGAGGAGTTGACGAGGAAGAGGAAGACGGAGTCCGGGAACTTGTAGTTGAAGAAGACGGCCACGAAGCCGAAGGCGACCGAGACGAGGATCGCGGTCCGCGGCACCCCGCGCCCGGTGGTGCGGGCGAACGCCCTCGGCGCGTCCCCGCGCTCGCCGAGCGAGAAGGCCATGCGGGAGGCGGTGTAGAGGCCGGAGTTGAGACAGGACAGCACCGAGGTCAGCACGATGAAGTTCATGATCTGACCGGCGTGCGCGATACCGAGGGAGTCCAGGGCGGCGACGTAGGAGCCCTTGTCGGCGATCGACTTGGCGTCCCAGGGGATGAGGGAGACGACGACGAGGATCGAGCCGAGGTAGAAGACGGCGATGCGCCAGATGATGCTGTTGGTCGACTTGGTGACCGCGCGCTGCGGGTCCTCGGACTCACCGGCCGCCAGGGTGGCGATCTCGCTGCCCATGAAGGAGAAGACGACGAGCAGCACACCGGTGAGGATCGAACCGGGACCGTGCGGCAGGAAACCGCCGTGGCCGGTGAGGTTGCCGAAGGACGCCTGGTCGGCGTGGACGCCGGGCAGCACGCCGAAGATGGCCAGCAGGCCGACGACGATGAAGGCGCCGATCGCCACGACCTTGATCCCGGCGAACCAGAACTCGAACTCGCCGTAGGAGCCGACGGAGATCAGGTTGGTGGCGGTGAGCACCAGCATCACGATCAGCGCCCAGCCCCACTGGGGCACGGCGGGCACCCAGCCGGAGAGGATCTTCGCGCCCGCCGTGGCCTCGACGGCGAGCACGACGACCCAGAAGAACCAGTACAGCCAGCCGATGGAGAACCCGGCCCAGCGCCCGAGCGCCCGGTCGGCGTGCGCGGAGAAGGAGCCGGAGGCGGGGTTGGCGGCGGACATCTCGCCGAGCATGCGCATCACGAGGACGACGAGGGTGCCGACGAGGGCGTAGGAGAGGAGGATGCCGGGGCCGGCGGTGGCGATTCCGGAACTGGAGCCGACGAAGAGACCGGCGCCGATGACGCCGCCGATCGCGATCATCGACAGATGACGGTTCTTGAGTCCGGCCTGAAGCCCGGAACCGGGTCCGTCCGGGGTGGGATGGCCGCTTCCAGCCTGTTGCAGGGTCGGCTGCGAGGTCATGGGGGATTCCTTTTGCGCCGGTGAGCGTTTTCCCGTACGAGCGGCGTACGAGTCGGTTCAGTGAATCGGAGGCAAAGGAATTCGTGAACCTTCGAAACGTAATCGTTACTTGAGGTTTCTTTGAGGTTCGCAGCCTGCCTCGTATTTCTTCCGTGCATATCCCGGACACAATGCGGGCACACCGCGCACACAATCCGGGCGGCGGGGCGGACACAATCCGGGCGGCGGGGCGGGCGCGACCCGAGCCGCCCGCCCGGGATGCGCCGTGTCACACTCGGACCATGCGCGTGTATCTCGGCTCGGACCATGCGGGCTTCGAACTCAAGAACCACCTCGTCGAATGGCTCAAGGAGGCGGGCCACGAGCCCGTCGACTGCGGACCGCACCTCTACGACGCCCAGGACGACTACCCGCCCTTCTGCCTCCGCGCCGCCGAGCGCACGGCGGCCGACCCGGACGCCCTCGGCATCGTGATCGGCGGCTCCGGCAACGGCGAGCAGATCGCCGCCAACAAGGTCAAGGGCGTACGGGCCGCCCTCGCCTGGAGCGAGGAGACCGCGTCCCTCGGCCGCCAGCACAACAACGCCAACGTCGTCGCGGTCGGCGCGCGCATGCACTCGACCGAGGACGCGACGAAGTTCGTCGAGACCTTCCTCGCCACCCCCTTCTCCGGTGACGAGCGCCACATCCGCCGCATCGACATGCTCTCGGCCTACGAGACCACCGGCGACCTGCCCCCGATCCCGCCCCACCACCCGCAGCAGTAGCGGCCGGACATCCGCCCCCTCCCGCCGCCTGGCCGACCGCGTCCCGCACCTCTGCGGAGGAGCGGAAGTGACCTCCCCGGGGGGCGCAGGGGGCGGAGCCCCCGCCGGGGGCGGGGGCGGAGCCCCGGGGCGGGTGACTTCTCGACTCACCGAGACGGGTGGGTGGGTGGGAAAGGACGGGGTCCGGGGCGCAGCCCCGTGTGGGTGCCCGTCCCCACCCGGCCGCTCCCCGCGCCCCGCACCAACTCACCCACGCCCACGAAAGGACCCCGCACCGTGCCGGAAGGGCACACCATCCACCGCCTGGCACAGGACTACGCCGCCCGCTTCGCCGACGGCACCCCCGTCCACGTGACCAGCCCCCAGGGCAAGTTCTCCGCCGCCGCGGCCCTGCTCACCACGGCGGAGCTGACCCGCACCGAGGCCCACGGCAAGCACCTCTTCCTCCGCTTCCGCACCGCCGACTGGGTCCACATCCACCTCGGCCTCTTCGGCAAGGTCACCTTCGGCGACGCCCCCGCGCCCCCGCCCACGGACACCGTCCGTCTCCGCCTCGCGGGCGACACCGCGTACGTCGACCTGCGCGGCCCCACCACCTGCGCCCTGATCACCGAGGCCGAGAAGCAGGCGATACACGACCGCCTCGGCCCCGACCCGCTGCGCCCCGACGCCGACCCGGGCGCCGCCTACGCGCGGGTGCGCCGCAGCCGTACGACGATCGCCGCCCTGCTGATGGACCAGAAGGTCATCGCGGGTGTGGGCAACGTCTACCGCGCCGAGGTCCTCTTCCGGCACGGCATCGACCCGTACCGGCCGGGCAAGGCCATCACCCCGGCCGAGTGGGACGCGATCTGGACCGACCTCGTCGCCCTCATGCGCGAGGGCGTCCGCAACAACCGCATCGACACGGTCCGCCCCGAGCACACCCCCGAGGCCATGGGCCGCCCGCCGCGCGTCGACGACCACGGCGGCGAGGTCTACGTCTACCGCCGGGCCACCCTGCCCTGCCACATCTGCGCGACCGAGATCCGCACCGCCGAGCTGGCCGCCCGCAACCTCTTCTGGTGCCCCGCCTGCCAGCAGCGCTGACCGCCGCTCCGCCCGCCGCCGCCCCGCCCCCACCCCGGGCCGGGCGGACGACGGGAACGTACCGGCCGGTCCGGTCCTAGAACCCGTGCGGCAGCCAGGGCGCGACCGCCGAGCCGAACCCCACGGCCGCCTCCGCCAGCGCCCCGCCGCGCAGCTCCCGCACCCGCCCGGCCGCGGCCAGCGCGGTCAGCGGCACCCCGCCGAGATACGCCGCCCCCAGCTCCCGCACGGACAGCGCCAGATCGGCCGCGTCCGACGTGCGCGCGCACACCGCGCCCTTCGCGTCCCCGCTCAGCCGCCAGCGTCCGGCGTTCCACCCGCAGAAGGCGTCCTCCACCTCCAGGACCACGTCCACCGGCGCCTGGTACGTCCGCGCGGCCAGCGCCGCCCCGACGTCGACGAGACGTACGTACAGCGAGTCCCGCTGCCGCGTCCGGCACCGCCGGATGTCGCTCACCAGGTACTGCCAGGCGTCGTCGACCGGCCGGTTCCGCAGCGACAGCCGCGACGTCAGGTCGATGCCGAACAGGAACCGCCACAGCGCCGCGTCGGACAGCGGATCGAGCGCGCCCCGCTCGGCGAGCTCCACCGTGCCCTCGGGCCCGCCGTCCTCCCAGACCGGCTTGACCCGGTACCGGGCGTACCCGGTGACCTCCCCGCCGCGCTCGGCGAGCACGCACTGCAACGGCGAGGCGCCCCCGCGCAGGCTCTCCACGTCGAGCAGCCCGAGCCGTTCCCAGCCCGGCCGCCGGGCCAGCATCCCGGGCCGGCCGGGCACCAGCCGCGCGTACACCGCCTCGCACGCGTCGGCCGCGTCGGCGGGTTCCGCGTACCGCAGCCGTACGCCGTCCGTGCCGGCCGGGACGGACAGCCCGGCCCGGCCGGTGTCGATGTCGGCGCGCAGCTGGAAGCTCGCCGCGCCGTACCCGAACCGGCCGTAGATCCCGGGCTCGGAGGCCGTCAGCAGGGCCAGCGGCTCGCCCCAGGACCGCACGTCGTCGAGCTGGCGCCGCATCATCGACGTCAGCAGTCCGCGCCGCCGGTGCGTGGCGGCCACGCCGACCATGGTCACTCCCGCGGCCGGCACCGCGGCGCCGCCGGGCACGGTGACCCGGAAGCTGAAGGCCCCCGCCGTGGCCACGCACATGTCCCCGTCCCAGACGCCCAGCGAACGGCCGCACTCGGTCAGGGTGCGGTAGAGGTCCCTCTCCTCGCCCGGCTCCGGGACACCGCCGAAGGCGCGGATCAGGTTGTCGTACCACGTGTCCCACTCGTCGGGCCGCAGCACCCTCAGCTCGGTCGCAAGATCGGTTGCCATGTGCCATCCCTACCAGCGCCGCACGGCCCGGTCGAAACAATTTTGCCGGGGGTGGCGACGCGGAGGCTTCCGGTGAAGTTCACTGTGAAGTCGAGCCCCGGACGGGGGATAAGTCGGACCTCCCGTGCCAACCGGCGGGTCCGATGGATAGGGTCCCGAACTAATGGCAGCAGAACGAGGGCGGCGCGCAGAAGCCGAGACGTTCACGGCCCGGTTGAAGATGCAGTGGCACCGGGCCCGCGTCGGCGTGCGCCGAGCCGCCGTCGACTACTTCCGCGGCGACGGCTCGGACTGGATCGCGCTGGGCGGTCTGCTGCTGACCATCCCCGTGATCGCCGCGCTGACGCTCGTCGACTCGGTGTGGTTCTCGCCGGTCGCGCTCGTGCTGCCCATCGTCGCCGGCGGCCTGCTGCTGCGCCCGGCCAGCCTGCTCGGTCTGTACGCGGCGGCGGCCACCGCCCTCATCGTGGAGTCCGTCCGGCTCGGCCCGTACACCGAGGGACCCTCACGGGTGACACCGGGCGTGGTGCTGGTGGTCGCCGCCTGCGGCTTCTTCGGCCTGCTGATCGCCCAGTTCCGCAGCCGCGTCGGCGTGCCCTGGCGGCGCGGCGGCACCATGCTCTTCGACCTGCGCGAACGCATCCGCGTACAGAGCCAGCTGCCCCGGCTGCCCGGTACCTGGCACCACGAGATGGCGCTGCGCCCCGCAGGCGGCCAGTCCTTCTCGGGTGACTTCGTCGTCGCCGCCCGCACCAACGGCGGCCGCACCCTGGAGGCCGTCCTCACCGACGTCTCCGGCAAGGGCATGGACGCGGGCTCGCGGGCGCTGTTGCTCTCCGGGGCGTTCGGCGGCCTGCTCGGCAGCCTGCCCCCGCACGCCTTCCTGCCCGCCGCCAACGGCTATCTGCTCCGCCAGGACTGGGAGGAGGGCTTCGCCACCTCCATCCACCTCGTCCTCGATCTGGACTCCGGCGACTACGAGCTGTACTCCGCGGGCCACCCGCCGGGCCTCCAGCTCAGCGCGGGCACCGGCCGCTGGGAGGAGAAGGCCGCCGAGGGGCCCCTGCTCGGCGTGTACGACGGCGCCCAGTTCGACTCCGTCAAGGGCTCCCTGCGCCCTGGCGACGTCCTGATGCTCTTCACCGACGGCCTGGTGGAGACCGCCGAGCGCGACATCGCCGAGGGCATCGACCGGCTCACCGGCGAGGCCGACCGCTATGTCGCCGGCGGCTTCCACGGCGCCGCCTGGCATCTGATCGAGGCGGTGGCCAAGGACGTCAACGACGACCGGGCGCTCCTGCTGATCTGCCGCGAGGGCCCGACCGCCACCGCCCGCTGAAGACCGGCCACCCTGGCCGGTATGTGATGCATCTGTGGATGTTCCGGCCCCGGATTGCACCCGTGATCCAGGAGTTGGTAGAGATGGGACGGCTGTGCCGTGACTCCGGGACCCGGACGTCGGCGGCCCACAGCCCTGGACGTCCGTCATGTCTCGTACATCCCGGATGTCCAGATGTTCGGAAGTCCTGATGGGGGAGGCGAGTTCGGCGTGAAGTTCGATATGGGTGCGCAGACGTTGTCGACGTTGTCGCGTGATTCGCGTGGGTCGAGTGATGATCTGGGGTCGTTGATCCGTCAGTTGGTGCAGGCGGTGGAGCCGTTGGAGGGGAAGTTCAACGGTACGGGTCGGCGGATGTTCGATGAGTTCAAGGGGCGGGCGGACGGGATCGCGCGTGAGTTGAATTCGTCGTTGTCGGCGATTGTGGGTGGTCAGTCGGGGATGGACGGTGCGTTCTCGTCGGGTGATCAGGAGCAGGGTGACAATGCGCGGCATCACATGGGTGCGGCGAATTTCGATGCGGCGCGGTTCCGCTGATCCGTCT
>NZ_KB892196.1:0-16321 GCF_000373685.1 Streptomyces sp. PsTaAH-124
AGTCATGGCACCCGTCACCTACACCGCCCGTGTCGCCGTCACCGGCGAGGGCCGCAACGGCGGCACCGCCCGCTCCGAGGACGGCCTCCTGGAGCACACCCTGGCCATCCCCAAGGAACTCGGCGGCGCGGGCGGCGCCACCAACCCCGAACAGCTCCTCGCCGCCGGCTGGGCCGCCTGCTTCCTCGGCGCCCTGCGCCGCGCCGCCGCCACCCGCCACATCCGCCTCACCAGCACCGCCATCACCGCCGAGATCACCCTCACCCACGCCGACGACGGCGAGTTCTCCCTCTCCGCCACCCTCCACCCCGTCCTCGGCGGAGTCGACCGGACCACCGCACAGGAACTCGCCGAAGCCGCCCACCAGATCTGCCCCTACTCCAAGGCCACCCGCGGCAACATCCCCGTCACCCTCAACGCCACCACCGCCTGACGAACGAGAACCATCCCGCCACCGGCCGCCACCGGCCACAGCACCAGCACCACCGGTGTGAGAGGCCGAGGACCGTGTGCGACGCTGGTCAGGGGAACACGGACGGACGAACATGAGACACGGAATGAAAAGGGGAGATGTCATGGCCGACGCCGAGGAGAAGGCAGTGCTGGCAGGAGGCTGCTTCTGGGGGATGCAGGAGCTGATCCGCAAGCAGCCGGGTGTGCTGGACACGCGGGTCGGATACAGCGGCGGTGAGCTGCGGAACCCGACCTACCGCCGCCACGACGGCCATGCCGAGTCGATCGAGATCACCTTCGACCCGGCCGTGACCGACTACCGGGCCGTCCTGGAGTTCTTCTTCCAGATCCACGACCCGAGCACGAAGGACCGGCAGGGCAACGACATCGGCGACAGCTACCGCTCCGCCATCTTCTACCTCGACGACGAGCAGCGCCGGATCGCCGAGGACACCATCGCCGATGTGGACGCCTCCGGTCTGTGGCCGGGCCCGGTGGTCACCGAGGTCGCGCCCGCGGGCCCCTTCTGGGAGGCCGAACCGGAGCACCAGGACTACCTCCAGCGCTACCCGAACGGCTACACCTGCCACTTCCCGCGCCCCAACTGGCGGCTGCCCCGGCGCGCCGAGGGCTGAGCCGTCCCGCACCCGCGGGGAGCGGGCGGTGTCAGGGGACAGGACAAGAGAGGTGAACAGCGAGACACGTTTCTGGAACTTCCAGGTGTGAACACGTCACACTGGTGCTCCATCGGCCCTTGCCGACGCAGGAGGGTGACCAGTGGAGCAACCGACGGCACACGACGCACCGGACGCCGTCCCGGTGCGTGTTCCGCGCCTGGTCGGCCGCCGCGCCGAACTGGAACAGGTCGTCGGCGCGCTGAGCCGCGGCCCCGCGACGGTGCTGGTCGAGGGCGAGGCCGGAGTGGGCAAGAGCAGGCTGCTCCAGGAGGCCCTCGGCGCCCCCGCCGTACGGGCGCGCGGCCCGCTGGTGGCGGTGTGCCCGCCGTTCGAGGAGGCGCTGACCCTCGGCCCGGTGGTGGACGCGGTACGCCAGTCCCGTACCGGACCGGCCGGTCTGGAGCTCACCGCGCTGGCCGGGGCGCTGCGTCCGCTGTTCCCGGAGTGGGCCCACGCGCTGCCCCCGGCGCCGGAGCCCCTCCATGACGCCGGAGCCGCACGGCACCGCCTGTTCCGCGCGCTCGCCGAACTCCTGGACCGGCTGGGCACCGAGATCCTCGTCGTCGAGGACGTGCACTGGGCGGACGACGCCACACTCGGCTTCCTGCTGTTCGTGGCCGCCCGGCGGCCCCGGCGGATCAGCCTGGTCGTCACCTACCGGCCCGAGGAGACCGCGGCGGGCTCCCCGCTGCTGCGGCTGTCCGCGCGGCCGGCCGTGGGTGCCGCCCATGTCCGGCTCTGCCTCGCGCCCCTGACCGTGGCGGGCACCGCCGCACTGGTCTCCTCCATGCTCGACGACGAACACGTCTCCGACGCCTTCGCCCGGTTCCTGCACCGGCGCACCGAAGGGCTGCCGCTCGCCGTGGAGGAGTCGGTACGGCTGCTGCGGGACCGCTCCGACCTGGTGCGCTCCCGCGGCGAGTGGGTGCGGCGCACCCTGGAGGACATCAGTGTGCCGCCGACCATCCGGGACGCCGTCCTGGAACGCTTCGCCCGGCTGGACCCGGACGTCCAGGAGGTGCTGCGCGCCGCCGCCGTGCTCACCGAACCCGCCGACGACCGGCTCGTCGCCCGGGTCGGGGGGATCCCCGGGCCGCGTGCCACGGCCGCCCTGGCGGCGGCCGTGCGCGGCGGTGTGCTCGTGGAGGACGCCTCGGGGCAGCTGCGGTTCCGGCATGTGCTGGCCGCCCGCGCGGTGTACGACGCCGTCCCCGCCGGGCGGCGCCGCGCCCTGCACCTGGCGGCCGGGCGCGCCCTGGAGGACGCCGTTCCGGCGCCGCTGGCCCGGCTGGCCCACCACTTCCGGGCGGGCGGGGACACGGCACGCTGGTGCCGGTACGCCGAGCGGGCCGGGGATCTCGCGCTGGCCTCGGGCGACCACCGGACGGCGGTCGCGATGGTGCACGGCGTCCTCGACGCGGGCGCGCTGCCCGCGGCGGACGTGGTGCGGCTGTGCGGGAAGTTCCCCGTCTTCGCCTTCTCCGGCCACCGGGGCCGTACCGACCTGGTCCGCACCCTGCGCACACTGCTGGACGACGCGAGCCTGGACACCGCCGAACGCGGTCTGGTGCGGCAGCAGTTGGGCCGGATGCTGCTGCATGTCGGGCAGTACGACGCGGGCGCGGCCGAGTTGGAGCGCGCGGTGTCCGAACTCGCCGACCGGCCGCTGGAGGCGGCGACCGCGATGAGCGCGCTGTCCCGGCTGTCGGGGGCGTCCTGTCCGGTGGCCGTGCACCGCCGCTGGCTGGAGCGGGTCACCGCACTGGCGCGCACCGCGCTGCCCGCCGAGCACCAACTGACGTTCCTGGTCGAGCGGGTCACCGCGCTGCTGGAGCTGGGCGACCCGGCCGGCTGGGAGGCCGCGCGCGAGATACCCGAGGCCCCCACCGCGGCCCGGGACGTGCTGGACGTGACGCGGGCGGTCCTCAACATCGGTGACGCCGCGATGAGATGGGGCTACCACGACGAGGCACGGCGCCGGCTGACCGCCGGGCGCGACGCGGCCGAGGCCCACGGGCACCTGCGGCTGCGCGACATGGCGGCCACCACCCTCGTCCACCTCGACTGGCACGCCGGTGCCTGGGACGGCCTCGCCGAGCGGGCCGCCGCGCTCGCCGCCATCGACGAGGAGCCGCTGATCCAGCTCGACACCTGCCTGGTCACCGGTCTGCTGGCCGCCGCGCGCGGCGCGCAGGACACGGCCGCCGACAGCCTCGCCCGGGTCGCGGCCGAGGCACGGCGCCGGGGCATCCTCGACATGTCGCTGGAGTCGGCCGCCGCGCTCGCCCGGGTCCGGCTGGCACAGGACCGCCTGGACGAGGCCCTCGCGCTGACCGAGGAGGGCATGCGGCTCGTGGTCCGCAAGGGCGTCTGGCTGGCCGCCACCGAGATCGCCCCCGCCCGCACCGAGGCCCTGGTGGCGGCGGGGCGCGCTGCCGAGGCCGCGCGGCTGGCGGCGGCGTTCGCCCGTGGCGCCCACGGCTCCGTCGCGCCCGCCACCCGGGCGTCGCTGGCCACCTGCCGGGCCGTGGTGGCGGAGGTGCGCCAGCCGCCGTCGCGGGCGGCGGCCGCGTGGGCGGACGCCGCCACCGCCTGGGAGGTCCTGCCCCGGCCGTACGCGGTGCTGCTCGCCCGCGCGGCCCAGGCGCGCTGCCTGGCGCGGGCGGGCCGGCGGAAGGCCGCCACGGCGCTGACGGAGACGGCCCGCGCGGGTCTCCGGGAGCTGGGCGCGGCGTACGCCGTCTCCCGGCTCGCCGCCGCCACCGGCCACGAGGCGTCGCCGGGCGACCCGGGCGGTCCGGTGCGCGGCCCGCGCGGCTACGGCGACCAGCTCTCCCCGCGCGAGCTGGAGGCGGTCCGGCACATGCTCAACGGGCTGACCAATCCGGAGATCGCCCGTGCGCTGTGCCGCTCGCCCAAGACGATCGCCGCCCAGCTCAAGTCGGCCATGCGCAAACACGGGGTGACCTCGCGGACGGCGCTGGCCGTGAGCGCCCTGCGGGCCGGGATCACTCCGGCGGGACCGGCCGGGGACGCGGACCCGGGAGCGTAGCGCCGACCCGGCGGCAGCCTCCGCCGTCTTCTTTTAGGTCACTTGCCCAATCGCTCCGGCCGCCCCGCCGTCGTGATACTCGCCGCACATGTTGCTGCGAGCACACCCAGTGGGACTGGAGAGAGCACCGCACGTGAGCAGTTCCCCCGAGCACCTGCGCGACCTCGTACCGGAATACGTAGGTCCGGATCCAGGCGGCGAGCCGCCCGCGCCCGACGCCACCGAGGCCCCGGACGAGGCAGCCCCGGACGAGGACCCCCTCACCGGTTACGAGCCCCTGTGACAGCCGGTCACGACTCCCTGTGACCCGGCAACCGGACGGAAAGGCAGTCGACTTGTGAAATTCCTCAGAAGAGCGTCGGTGGGGGTCTGTGCCCTCGCCGCGGCCGGCGGGCTCCTCACCGTGCCCTCGTCGTCGTCGGCGACGGCGCCCCCCGCCGTGTTCACCGGCGGGGCCGCCGCCGGGAAACCGTGCCAGGTCACCCTTCCCGGCGGGCTGCGGGCCACCGTGACCGGGAACGCCGGGCAGCGCACGGCCCGGCTGACCGACCCCGCCCGGGTGAAGGAATCCGTCACCACCTACTGGTCCGACGGACACCAGTACCTGATGCCCTCCACCGCGGCGGACGGCGGCGCGGCGCATCCGGGCCCGGCGGCCTACGACGTCACCGCGCTCGCCGACCGCACCTGCGGCCCGGCCGCCGCGCGGCCCGCGGCGCAGACGGCCACGCGGAAGGGCACCGGGCGCGCGTACAAGATGGTCCGGCTGACCATCGACACGCGCGACGAGACATCGGTTCCCGCCACGAGCGGAAACGTGCTGCTGACCAACCTCGATGACAACACCTTCGTCCGCCGGACCTACATCACCACCCACGGTGTCGTGCGGGCGGTCGTGCCCGCCGGTCACTACGCGGCGCTCTTCGAGCACTGGAAGGGGACCAGCGACGGCCTGACGTACTGGATGACGATCAACCCCGAGTTCACGGTGCGCGACGGAACCCGGGTGACCCTGGACGCCAGTACCGCGACCGTGCCCGTCCCCGTTCCGGTCACGCCGCGCCCCGCACACCTCGTCAGCCGGTCGTTCGCCGTGTACCGGGGCGACGGGTCGGGGCCGGGCGCGGAACACGGCCTCTGGTTCCACCAGCAGTGGCCGTCCGGTGTGAGCCTCACGAACAAGATCCGTGTGAACCCCGGTGCAGGGCCGGTCACGCACGGCCGGTTCAGCGTCGTCTCGACCTTCGACTTCGCCTCGCCGGAGGGCACAGCCCAGCCCTACGCCTACCACCTGGCCGAGTCCGCCGACCGCACCCTCACGACGTACCCCTCGAAGGCGGACCCCGCGACGCTCGCCACGGTGCGCCGCTCGTACACCGGGACGGGCGGTGACGCGACATCCGCCCTGGTCGTCGGCATCACCGTACCCACCTGGGCGGCCCGGACCCGGGAAATCCTGCCCGCCGCCTTCCAGTTCCTGCCCGCGGGCACCGAGCAGACCGAGTACTACAGCGCCCTGCCCGACACGGCCTGGGCCCAGGAGTACGCGGACACGGCGCGCGGGACGGCCCTCGCCTCGGGCTTGAGCGTCTACCGGGCGGGCCGCAACCCGGACGAGACCTTCGGCGCCGGGGCACCGCATCCGAACGGCCCCCTCGCGACCCGGGTCGGCACGGTGTACTGCGGTGCCTGCGCCGACGCGACCTCGCTGCGCTTCGCGCTGCTGCCCGCCGGTGACAACACACCGGGCCACGAAGGCGTGTACGAGCGCCAGAGCAGCGACTCCGTGACCCTGAAGCGCGACGGCGCGCTGTACGCCACCGGCGAGAGCGGCCTGTCCCAGGTCAGCGTGCCGGTTCCGGCCGGGCGGGCCCGCTACGCACTGCGGCTGGCGAACCGCTCCACGGCGGCGGACGGCCGGCTCTCGCCCGGCTCCGACACCACCTGGACCTTCACGGCCGACCCGGGACACGGCAGGACCCTGCCCGACGACATGCTGTGCCCGGCGGAGGGGAACGCCTGCGGCGCCCTGCCGCTGCTGTACGCCTACACCAACACCGACGCCGACCTGATGAACCGGCTCACCCCGGGACGCCACACCCTGTCGCTGGACGTCAGACGCCAGCAGTACGCCACGCCCGGCGTCGTGACCGGAGCCGAGATGTCGGTCTCCTACGACGACGGCGCGCACTGGCAGAAGCTCCGCACCCGCGGCGGCGCGGGCCGGTTCACGGCGGACTGCACCGTGCCGTTTACCGCCTCCGGCCACACCGTGTCGCTCCGCCTGGCCGCCTGGGACAGCACCGGCAGCCGCGTCGACCAGGAACTGCCCGGCGCCTACCAGGTGCCGTGACCGCGAGCGCGGGACGCCACCGCCCGCGCGGCGGCGTCCCTTCCCCCGAACTCCAGGAGTGTTCCGTGAGCGACATCAGAAACGTCCCGGCCACGGGAGCCGACAGCGGCAGGCGTTCCCGGCGGCCCTGGGCGGCCGCCGCGGTCGCCGGTGCCCTCGTCGCCCTCCTCAGCGGTGCCTCGGCGGTGACCGCGAACTCCGCGGGCGGCGGACCGGCGGCGGACGGCCAGTCCCCGGCGGTACGCGCGTGCGACGTCCCCGAACCCGGTGAGGCGGCCTGTCTCGCCGAGGTGCTGCCCGGTTCCGCACCGGGCAGCCGGACCCAGGCACCGGCCGGGTACGGGCCGGCCGACCTCCGGTCCGCCTACGGTCTGACGGCGGCCGTGCGGGCGGGCGCGGGCAAGGGCAGGACCGTGGCGATCGTGGACGCCTTCGACGCCCCGACCGTCGAAGCCGATCTGGCCGTGTACCGCTCGACGTACGGGCTGCCGCCGTGCACGACGGACAACGGCTGCTTCCGCAAGGTCAATCAGCGGGGTGACACCGCTCCGCTGCCGCAGCCGGACGCCGGTTGGGGCGTCGAGATCAGCCTCGACGTGCAGGCGGTGTCCGCGCTCTGCCCGTCCTGCGACATCCTGCTGGTCGAGTCGGACAACGCCAACTGGGACAACCTCGCCGACGGGGTGGACACCGCCGTCCGGCTGGGCGCCACGACGGTCTCCAACAGCTACGGCGGACCCGAGAGCGACGTCACCGACAACCGGAGCCATGGCACGGGCCCCGATCCGGTCCGTGCGGCCTCCTACAACCACCCGGGTGTGCCCATCGTGGCCGCGGCGGGCGACGCGGGCTTCCAGCTGGACGCCCTGTACCCGGCCACCCTCAGCACCGTGACCGCCGTCGGCGGCACCACGCTGAAGAAGAGCGACACCGCCCGCGGCTGGTCCGAGACGGCGTGGGCGACCAACTACAAGGGCGGTGCGGCGGGCGCCGGTTGCTCCGCCCATGTGGCCAAACCCGCCTGGCAGCACGACCGGGACTGCCCGAACCGGACGCTCACGGACATCTCCGCGGTCGCCGACCCGGTCACCGGACTCGCGGTGTACGACAGCATCCGTGACCCCAACGGCCCGCCCGCGGGCTGGATGAAGGTCGGCGGCACCAGCGCCTCGGCGCCGCTCGTCGCAGCGATGTACGCACTGGCCGGGCACACCGAGGACGTCCGGGACGCGTCGCGCCTGTACGCCCACCGCGACCGGCTGAACGACATCTCCGGCGGCAGCGTCAGCGTGCCGCACAGCGGCCAGGAGTGCCCGGCGAGCAGCTATCTGTGCACCGCGCTGCGCGGGTACGACGGGCCGACCGGGCTGGGCACGCCCGACGGACTGGGGGCGTTCGCTCCCGTCCGCTGACCGGGACACGGCGGTCCGCCGTCCGGGAGCCGCGTGAGGCTCCCCGGGCGGCGGACCGCCGCCGCGCGGCCGCGGCCACCGGCATCCGCGCGGGGCCCGCTCAGGCCGGACGGACGTTGTGGTTGAGGCGGAACATGTTCTCCGGGTCGTAGCGGCGCTTGACCGCCGCCAGCCGGTCGTGGCGCTCGGCGCCGAACAGCGCCCGCATGTCCGTCCGCGCGCGGGCCGCGTCCGGGGACAGGAAGTTCATGATGGTCCGCTCGTCGGCCCAGGGCGCCATCGCCTCGGCGTACGCGGCGAGCCGCCCGCGGACCGGGCCGGCCTCGGGCAGCGGGGCGACGCCGAAGGCGAACGTGACGAACGGGACGCCGCGCGAGGGCACCGAGTTGGGCACCGGCGGCTCCCGGTCCAGGGCACCGCCCAGGACCCGGATCTCCACCGCGGCGAGCGGACAGCCGGAGTCCGGGCCGGTGAACGCGGTCAGCGCGGGGAACATGCCGCCGGACAGCTCCCGCAGCCCCACGGTCGTCTCGGACACGTGGGACGGCCGCACCGGGTCCCGGTGGATCTCACCCACCTGCTCGTACGGCCGCTCGGCGAGGGTGTCGAGGAGGACGGGCGCGGCGGCCCGCAGCGGGGCGGCCAGGGCCGTGCCCTCGGCGGCCGGACCGAGGTGGCCCACCCGGACGTGCAGGACGAACGCGCCGCGCAGCGGGGGCGGCAGCCGGGGAAGGTCCGGGAGCTGCTGGACGGCGACGGACGTCGTGGTGCGCTCGTCGAGCCCCGCCTGCCAGGTCCGCCACACGTCGAGCACCCCGGCGGCGTCCGCGCCGGAGAACCACAGCCGGCGATCCGGGCCTGGTACTTGCCCTGGTGGGTGAGCCGGCGGCGTCCGCGCCGGAGAACCACAGCCCGCCGCCGAAGAAGCGGGTCACGGGGAAGACACCGAACTCCATGCGGGTCACCACGCCGAAGTTGCCCTTGCAGCCCAGCAGCGCCCAGAACAGGCCGGGTTCGGACTCCGGGGTGACCTCGCGGCGGGTGCCGTCCGCGGTGACGACCTCCATCCGCCGGACATGGTCGGCGGCGTATCCGTGGGTCCGGCTCAGCAGCGGGCCGATCCCGCCGCCCAGCGTGTAGCCGGTCACCCCTACCCGCGGCGCCGAACCGCAGGCGGGCGCGAGACCGTGCCGCGCGGTCTCGGGAAGGACGTCGTCCCAGCGGGCGCCGGGGCCCACGGTGACCGTGCGGCGGCCGGGGTCCACGACGACGTCGTTCATGCGGCGCAGGGTGATGAGCAGCCAGTCGCCGTCCTCGGGAACAACCATCTGGTGCCCGGCGTTGCGCACCGCGACGGGCAGCCGGTGCCGGGCCGCGAACCGCACGGCGGCGGCCACGTCGTCGGCGGAGGCGGCGCCGACGACGACCGAGGGCCGCGAGGTGCGCAGCAGGTTGTGGCCGGTGCACTCCGCCGCGTGGTCCGGGTCGTCCGGGGCGAGCACCGGACCCTCGACGGCGGCGCGCAGGGAGGCGAGGTCGGAGGAGGGGATCTGTCCGGTCGCTGCTGTGCCCATGTGTTTCCTCGTGCGCGATATGGTCGTGGGCGGAAACACCCACCTTTCCCCCGTCCCGGAAACGTGTCGGCGCGGCGCCGGGTTCACCGGATGTCCGACACATGGTGTGTCGCACCTCACGTGAACTTTCGGCCATCTTGCACACGTTGGCCTGTTGTAGACGCGCAGGTGTCCGCGCGGAGATGAGCGGCCGGTCCGGTGCCGGCGCGCCGCGGACCGGCGGAACAGCGCAAGCAGCGAAAGAAGCTGAGGCACGATGAACGACGGCAAGACGGTGTGGCTCCCGTACCGGCCGGAACGGGTCCCCGGCCTGCCGGACGGACTCACCTATCGCCACTGGGACGGCTCGGCCGACCTGCCCGGCGACCCGCGCGAGGTCCACTTCCTCGTCGGTCCGCCGGCGACCGGCTCGGAACGTGTCTTCGCCCGGCTGCTGCCCGCGGCGGCCAACGTGGAGGCCGTGCAGCTCCTCAGCTCGGGATACGAGCACATGGTGCCGCTGCTGGACCTGCTGGCGCCGGGCGCGCGGCTGGCCACCGCGCGGGGTGTGCACCGCGAGGCCACCGCGGAACTGGCCGTCACCCTGCTGCTGGCCCTCGCCCGCGGCCTGGACGACTACGCGCGCGGCCCGGTGCGGGGCCGGACGGGCGCGGGCGGGCCGCGCACCGGTGTCACCCTGGTCGGCAAGCGGGTCGTGGTGGTCGGCTACGGCGCCGTGGGCGCGTCCGTGGCGGCGCTGCTCGGCGCGTTCCGCTGCGAGGTCGTCCTCGTCGCCAGGACGGGGCGCACCACCCCGGCGGGCCGGGTGCACGGCGCGGCGGAACTGCCCTCGCTGCTGCCCACGGCGGACGCGGTGGTGCTGTGCGCCCCGCTGACCGAAGGCACCCGGGGCATGTTCGGCGCGGCGGAGCTGGCGCTGCTGAAGGACGGCGCGTTCCTGGTGAACGTGGCCCGGGGCGAACTCCTGGACACCGCCGCCGCGGTCCGTGAGGTGCGCGCCGGGCGGCTGTGTGTCGCCCTCGATGTGACCGACCCCGAGCCGCTGCCCGCGGGGCATCCGCTGCGGGACCTGCCGGGCGCGCTGATCACCCCGCATGTGGGGGCCTTCACCGACGCGTTCCCCCGGATGACCGTGGACTTCCTGCGCCGTCAGCTGCACCGGTACGCGCGCGGTGCGGAACTGGAGAACGTCGTCCACACGGCAGCGTACGGAACACGGCACGCGGACGGGTACGGCACGGACGAGCGCGGCATGGACGAGCACGGGACGGGTGAGCGGGTTGCCTAGGCGGGGCACGGCGGACGCCGGGGGCGGATACCTGAGGATCGTCGGACCGTACGCCGGTCCGGTGCGGGTGCTCGGTTTCTACGAGCGGGACGGGCACTCGGACGCCTCGGCGGCCTGGGAGTCGTTCACCTCGGTCTGGAACTGGGCCGCGCCGCTGGTCACCGCGCTGCCCCGGGAACCGTCCGGCGCCGGTCCGCTCGTGCGGGGCATGGCGGGCGGCTTCTCCGTATCGGGGCAGTGGCGGCTGCCCAAAGGGGCGGAGCCCGGCCCGTGGCTGGCGCTGCGGCTGACCGCACACCCGCGCGGGAGCGGGGAGGGCTTCGGGGTGAGCGATCCGGACGTGTTCGTGGTGGCGTCGAAGGTACTGCCCGCACCGCCGGGAGGCGGGGACGCGGAGCGGGCCGGTGCGGTCTTCCGGCTCGCGGACGAGTATGTGCCGGGCGGGTTCGCCACCAGTTCCGCGGGCACACCGCTGGGGGCCGGGGACGCGGTGTTCGTGTGGGCGGCGGTGGCGGGCATGGCGTTCGGCGCCGCACGGCGGCTGACCGACGCCCTGGCCGGGCTGGAGGCACCCGGCGCGTTCGTGCCGCCCGCCGCCGCGGCGGCCGAGCTGGCCGCCGCCCTGCACGACGAGCGGCTGAGCCTGGCCGCCCGGCTGCACGGCGTCTCCCGGGCGGAACCCAGGGAGCGGGCGGCCGCGACGGCGGTGCTCGCCGAGCAGGTCCGGCGGGCGTCCCGGCTGGTCCACCAGGTGGTCTCGGCGGCGTACGAGTACGGTCTGTCCGCCCGGGGGAGCGCGGCCGAGGACCCCCTGATTTCCCTGGTGGACGACAGCACCCCGATACTGCAGTACATGCGGTACGCGGTGGACCTGCTGCCGCCCGACGAGAGGACCCCCACGGTGGAGGGCGATACACGGTGACGACCGTCGCATATCAGGGTGAGCGCGGCTCCAACTCGGCGACCGCGGCCCGCGCGCTGTTCCCGGACGGCGACGAGCTGCCGTGCACGGGCTTCGAGCAGGCGCTGGACGCGGTCTCGCTGGGCACGGCCGATGTGGCGGTGATCCCGGTCGACAACTCGGCGGCGGGCCGGGTGGCGGACGTCCACCACCTGCTGCCGGAGTCGGGTCTGTTCATCGTCGGCGAGTACTTCCTCGCCATCCGGTTCGACCTGATGGGCGTCCCGGGTGCCACCCTCGACCAGGTGGAGTGCGTCCGCAGCCATGTGCACGCGCTCGGCCAGTGCCGCAAGCTGCTGCGCGAGGGCGGCTGGCGCACCCTGGTCAGCGACGACACGGCGGGCTCGGCACGCGAGGTGGCCGAGCTGGGCGACGCGCGGCACGCGGCGCTCGCCCCGCCGGCCGCCGCCGGTCTGTACGGCCTCGACGTGCTGCGCGCCGGGGTCGAGGACGACCCGGACAACACCACGCGGTTCGTGGTGCTCTCCCGGGAGCCGGGCCCCTGGCCGGGCACCGACGGACCCACGGTGACCAGCCTGTTCTTCTGCGTACGCAATATCCCGAGCGCCCTCTACAAGGCGCTCGGCGGATTCGCCAGCAGCGGGGTGAACCTCACCAAGATCGAGAGCTACCAGATGGGCGCCGGGCTCAACCCGAGCCGCTTCTACGTCGAGATCGAGGGCCACCCCGACGAGTCACGCGTCGCGCTCGCCCTCCAGGAGCTGCGCTTCTTCTCCTCCGAGGTGCGCATTCTCGGCGTCTACCCGTCCCACCCCCACCGGCGCGGGGAGCGGCCCGCCTGAGCGGGCCCGCAGGCCGGTGGGGGCGCGGCGGGACCGGGCTCAGCGGCGCGGCGCCGGGTAGGCCCGCGGCAGCGGCATCCCGCGCTCGGCCAGGAGGGCGCGGACGCGGTCGGGGTAGTCGGTGATGATCCCGTCGACCCCCAGGTCCATCAGCGCCGCGAGCGTCGCCGGGTCGTCGCAGGTCCAGGGGATCACCTTCAGCCCGCGCCGGTGTGCCTCGGCCACCATCCGCGCGTCGGGGTAGAAGCGGAAGTCCGGGTCGGCGACCGTACCGCTCTGCGGGAAACCGTAGTTGGGGGAGAGGGCGGTGAGGCCGGGGACGGCAGCGACGGCGGCCCGCACGAAGTCGCCGTCGTAGTCGTCGGCGTCGATCCCGCCGAGCCAGGGTGACGCGCCCGGCTTCCCCACCTCAAGGAAGTCGTGGTTGGTCAGCGCCACCAGCGGGTACGAGGGCGCCAGCCGGTGCATCGTCCTCAGGGCTCCCCAGTCGAACGACTGGATGGTGACCTGCCGCTCGATGCCCGAGCGGTGGATCTCCTCGTACACCCGGCGCACGAACAGCTCGCGCGGCGCCGTCTGTTCGGGCGAGCCGGCCTCCACCTTGGTCTCGATGTTCAGCTTGACCTGCCGGGCCCGGTAGCGCTTGACCAGGTCGAGGACGTCCTTCAGCTCCACCATCCGGAAGCCCTTGATCTGCTCCTGCTCGGGGAAGCCGGGCAGTTGCCGGTAGCCGCAGTCCATCGTCTTGATCTGAGTCAGCGTCAGATCCTTGATGTACTTGCCGACATACGGGTACATCGGGTCGCCCGGCGTCACGGGACGGGTGTCCGCGCACTTCTGGGCGCTGATCTGCCGGTCGTGGTTGACGACGACCTTGTGGTCCCGGGTGATCTGCGTGTCCAGTTCCAGGGTGCTCACCCCGAGGCGCAGCGCCTTGGCGAACCCTTGCAGGGACTCCTCGGTGGTCAGACCGAGGCCGCCGCGGTGGGCCTGGAGATCGAAGTGCTTCTGCCGGGGCGGCTGCGGCGGGCCGGGGTGATGGTGAGCGGCGGGGGCCGCGACGGACGCCTGCGCGCTCGCCGGGAGGGCGAGCGCGAGCGCGGGCAGGGCGGTGAGGACGGCCAGGGCACGCCGGAGGGACATGGGAACCTCGTCGGGGTCTGAGGGCGGGGCGCGGGGACCCAGTGAGGTTAGGCCGCGGTTCCGGACGGTACGAGGACCGTTCGTGAGGGTGGGGTGAACGGGGCCGGAACGGGGGCGTCCGGCCCGGCCTGTTCGGTCTGTTCAGCCTGTTCGGTCTCTTCGGCCCGTTCGGTCTATTCGGCCTCGTGGGCGGGAGCCGGATCGTGGCGCGCGGTGTGCGCCGCCTGCGTGGCCTTGGGGGCGTACCTGAGGACACGGAGCACATGGGCCGGATGCAGCAGCCGTCCGGGGGGCTCGATGAGGTTGGCGACCCGCAGGAACGTGGCGGCGAGACCGGGATCGACCGACGCCGCGGCGCGGTAGCGTTCGAGATACTTGTTGATCAGCTTGTCGCCCGGCGGCCGCTTGCCCTCCACCTGGGGGAATCGCAGGTCGCCGCCGGTGGCCAGGGCCCACGGGGTGTCGACGAGCTTGGCGGCGGCGCGGAAGAAGCGCCCGGGGAGCTGTGCGGTCCCCTCCGACAGCAGGCGGCGCAGCAGGACACCCTCCATGGCCGCGACGGTCATGCCCTGTCCGTAGGCGGGGTTGAAGCTGCACAGGGCGTCACCCATGACCACGAAGCCCTCGGGGTGGTGCTTGAGCTTCTCGTAGTGCTTGCGCACCCCGGCGGGGAACCGCATCCTGGCCGGCTCGTCCAGGGGTGTCGCGGACTCGATGACAGCGGCCACCTCGGGACTGGCCAGCGATCTCGCGTACTCCAGCATGCCGGCGTCGTCCGTCGGGGGCTCCTCGCCGAACATGCCGGCCAGCAGCAGCGCGTACCGGTCGCCCTCCTCGGGCATGACGACACCCATCCGGGGCAGCGCCGGGGACGGGACGACCGAAACGCCCAGCCGCCGTCCGCCCAGGAGCTCCGGCCGCTTCGTGTAGTGGCGTGTGACGTACACCAGGTCGATGCGCACGGTGGACTCCTCGGGCTGCGGACGTCCCATGCCGCTCAGCCACACACCGGCGCGTGATCCCCGCCCGGAGGCGTCCACGACGAGGTCCGCGGACAGAACCGTCTCCTGCGCGTCGGCGCGGCGCTCGGTGACCCGGACGCCCGCGACCCGGTCCGGTCCGTCCGCTGCGAGGCCGACCACCTCGATGTCGTCCGTGATCCTCACACCGGGCAAGGCCGCCACCCGGTTCCGCAGCACGCTCTCGATCAGCGGCCGGCTGGCTCCGTAGCCCGGTATGTCGGACGGGGCCGTACGCAGCCGGAAGCCGTCCAGGAACCAGTGGTGGTCCACCTGGCCGTCCCCCAGCGCGCCGCCGGCCGCGACCAACTCCTCCTGGAAGCCCGGGAACAGTTCCTCCAGCGCCGACGCGCCACCGCCGAGCAGTCCGTGCACCTGTCTGCTCTGCGGCACTCCCCGCCGGGGGCCGGGCTCGGCGGGGAGCGTGTCCCGGTCGATGACGGTGATCCGGGCGAACGTGCTCGCCAGCGCCTGCGCGGCCACGAGCCCGGCGATGCCCGCCCCGACGACGACTGCATGCCCGTTCGAAGGAGCTGAGGCGTTCCGTAGGGTCTGATCGGTCACAGCACACACACCTTGCCTGGCGACACATCCATCGCCTTGTACGGGGACGAGCGCGGACCCGAAGGTGCCTTCGTGCGTTCGCCTCGGATGATTCGGGTCCCGGCGGTCCCGCCCGCCGACGCACGGGGCGGGCGGGACCTTCCGGTTCCGGCTCTCCCGGGGAAAGGGGCCGGAACGGAGGGCGGCCCCGTGAGCGGGATGTACGGGGGCCGCCTGGCTCTACCGGCAGGGCGACGAGGACCGCTGCCGAGTGGGCGGGACCCTGACGCCGTCGCCTGGGCGTCAGGGCCTCACACCGGGAACAACGGAGCGGCGGGGCGCGGGGTTCACCGGATTGGCTGGGTTCACCGCAGGCTCATGGGGTTCACCGGATGAAGGGGGCCGCCGAGGGGCCGTATCCGGACAGCGCCGCGCTCTGCGCCCAGGACCACAGCAGAGCGGGGTCGGACCATCCTCCGCCGGTCGCGTCGGCGGCGGTGGCCGCCGGGCCCGCGGGTGCGGGTGCGGCGGCTTCCGTACGGGCGGCGTGAACGGCCTTGCGACGCTTACCGGTTCGCCCTCGGGCGACCACTGCGGAGGACATGGCGACTCCCTGTTTCGAGGGGGGGTGATCGGTGGCGGGATGGTTCTCGTCCGTCAGGCGGTGGTGGCGTCGATGGTGACGGGGATGTTGCCGCGGGTGGCCTTGGAGTAGGGGCAGATCTGGTGGGCGGCTTCGGTGAGTTCCTGTGCGGTGGTCTGGTCGACTCCGCCGAGGACGGGGTGGAGGGTGGCGGAGAGGGAGAACTCGCCGTCGTCGCCGTGGGTGAGGGTGATCTCGGCGGTGATGGCGGTGCTGGTGAGGCGGATGTGGCGGGTGGCGGCGGCGCGGCGCAGGGCGCCGAGGAAGCAGGCGGCCCAGCCGGCGGCGAGGAGCTGTTCGGGGTTGGTGGCGCCGCCTGCGCCGCCGAGTTCCTTGGGGATGGCCAGGGTGTGCTCCAGCAGGCCGTCCTCGGAGCGGGCGGTGCCGCCGTTGCGGCCCT
>NZ_KB892197.1:0-13327 GCF_000373685.1 Streptomyces sp. PsTaAH-124
CGTGCGGTGGGGGCGTTGGCGGGGCGTGGGGGTATGGCGTCGGTGCCGTTGCCGGTGGGGGAGGTGCGTGGGCGTCTAGCGGGGTGGGGTGGCCGGTTGTCGGTGGCTGCGGTGAACGGCCCGTCCTCGACGGTGGTTTCGGGCGATGCGGACGCGGTGGCGGCGCTGGTGGAGGGGTTGGTCGGGGAGGGTGTGCGGGCGCGGTTGATCGATGTGGATTATGCGTCGCATTCCTCCCACGTGGAGGAGATCCGGGAGCAGTTGCTCTCTGAGCTGGGAGGCATCGTGCCGCTTTCCGGTGCGGTGCCGTTCTATTCGAGTGTGACGGGTGGCCTGTTGGACACGGGCGTTCTGGATGCCGGGTACTGGTACCGGAATCTGCGGGAGACCGTCGAGTTCGAGCGGGCGACCCGCGCGCTCCTCGCGGCCGGGCACCGTGTCTTCGTCGAGTCCAGTCCGCATCCGGTGCTGGGTGTGGCGGTGGGGGAGTCGGCGGAGGCGGCTGGTGTGGATGCCGCTGTGTTGGGGACGTTGCGGCGCGGAGAAGGCGGCTCGGAGCAGGTGTTGCGTGCGGTGGGGCGCGGGTGGGAGTGCGGACTGGAGGTGGACTGGTCCGGGGCGTTCCCGGGAGCGCGGCGGGTGGAGTTGCCGACGTACGCCTTCCAGCGCAGCCGCTACTGGCTGAAGGCCCCCGCCGCCGTCCCGCCCGCCCCCGCCGAGGACGGCTGGGACGATCTGGAGTCACAGGACCCCGCCCGGCTCGCCGAAACTCTCGGGGTCGGCCGCGCGGCCCTGGACGAGGTCCTGCCGGCCCTGGCGAGCTGGCGCACCGTCAGAAGCCGGGAACGGCGCGCGGAATCCTGGCGCTACCGCGTCGCCTGGGCACCCCTGTCGGTCGCGCCGGCGGACGGCCTCGCCGGTCGCTGGCTCGCGCTGCGTCCCGAGGGCGACGACGCGGCGGCCGTCCTGGACGCCCTCGGCGAGGCCGGAGCCGACCTTCTCCCGTGCGTCGTCGCCGATCCGGGCGCGACCCGCGGACAACTGGCCGCTCTGCTCACGAAGACCGCCGGGGAGCAGCCGCTCGCAGGCGTGCTGTCCCTGCTGTCCTGGGAGGAGCGCCCCCATCCCGGACACCCGGACCTGCCCGGCGGTGCGGCGCTGACCCTCGCGCTGGCCCAGGCGCTGGAGGACGCGGCCGTCGACGCCCGGCTCTGGACGCTGACGAAGGGAACGGCGGTCCTCGGCGGCGCGGAGCGGCCCGGACACGTCGCTCAGGCCGCGTCCGCCGCCCTGGGCCGGACGCTGGCCCTGGAGCACCCGCATCGCCGGGGCGGTCTGATCGACCTGCCCGAGGTGCTGGACGCACGGGCCGCCCGCCGCCTGTGCGCGGTGCTCGCGGGAGCAGCGGCCGATGAGGAACAGGTGGCGGTGCGCTCGACCGGGGTCCACGGACGCCGTCTCCGGCCCGCCCCGCCGTCCAGGCCGCCGGAGGTCCGTGCGGGGGGCGGGGACGGCGCGGCCGTCCAGGCGCGTACGCGACCGCGCTGGCGGGGTACGGTCCTCGTCACCGGCGGCACCGGTGGCGTCGGCTCGCACACGGCGCGCTGGCTCGCGGACCAGGGCGCGGAGCGGCTGCTGCTGGTCAGCCGTCGCGGCGCCGACGCGCCCGGCGCGGACGCGCTGCGGGCGGAACTGGCGGCGCTGGGCGCCGAAGCGGACTTCGCGGCCTGTGACGCCGCCGACCCGGCCGCACTGGCGGCGCTGGTCGCCGGCATCCCGGCGCGGTGCCCGCTGTCCGCCGTCATCCACGCGGCGGGCGTCCTCGACGACGGTGTGCTCGACGCGCTGGACCCCGCACGGCTCGCCGCGGTGCTGCGCGCCAAACTGACCACCGCACGGAACCTGCACGAGGCCACCGCGGGTCTCGACCTGTCGGCCTTCGTGGTGTTCTCGTCGGTGATGGGCGTCGTGGGCAACGCCGGGCAGGGCAACTACGCGGCGGCCAACGCCGCCGTCGACGCGCTCGTCGCCGCCCGCCGGGCGGCCGGGCTGCCCGGCACGTCCGTGGCCTGGGGAGCCTGGGCCGGACCGGGCATGCTGGCGGACGACGTCGCCGCGCGACTGCGGGACTCCGGTATGCCGGTGATGGAGCCCGAGACGGCCGTCACCGCGATCGGCCGGGCACTCGCGGAGGACGACGCGCTGGTCGTGGTCGCCGATGTCGACTGGCGGCGCTTCACCACGGCCATGGGCCCGCGCTCCGCCGCCCTGCTCGACGGGATTCCGGACCCGGCCGCCGCGGGGCCCGCCCCCGGCACCACCGCACCGCCGGCGGTCCGGGAGGACGGCGGCTCCGCCGACGCCCTGCGCCAGCGGATCGCCGTACTGCCGCGCCACGAGGACCGGGTCGCGGCGCTCACCGAACTGGTACGCACCCACGCGGCGACGGTCCTGCGCCACCCCGACGCCGACGCGGTCCAGCCCGGAAAGGCGTTCTCCGCGCTCGGCTTCGACTCGCTGACGGCGGTCGAGCTGCGCAATCGGCTCGCCGCCGTCACCGGGCTGGCCCTGCCCGCCGCCGTCCTGTTCGACCATCCCACGCCGTCGGCGCTGGCCGGCCGGCTGCTCGCGGATCTGGGCCTGGGCCTGCCGGACGCGGCGAGCGGCACCGCCGGGTCCGCCCGCTCCGCCGGCGCCGAGGCGAGCCGGGCGGCGGAGCCCGGAGCCAGCGAGCCGATCGCGGTCGTCGGCATGGGCTGCCGCTTCCCCGGTGGGGTCGCGCGGCCCGAGGACTTCTGGCACCTGGTCTCGAAGGGCGTCGACGCCGTCGGCGACTGGCCCTCGAACCGGGGCTGGGACACCGAGGGGCTGTACGACCCGGACCCCGACCGCGCCGGTACCACGTACACCAGACAGGGCGGCTTCCTGCATGATGCCGCCGAGTTCGACGCGGAGTTCTTCGGCATCTCGCCGCGCGAGGCCCTGGCCATGGACCCGCAGCAGCGGCTGCTCCTGGAGACCGCCTGGGAGGCGGTCGAGGGCGCCGGGCAGGACCCGACCGCGCTGAAAGACCGGCCGGTCGGCGTCTACATCGGCACCAACGGCCAGGACTACTCCGCGCTGCTGGAGGGCGCCGAGGGAGTCTCCGAGGGCCATCTGCTGACCGGCAACACGGCCAGCGTGCTGTCGGGGCGGCTGTCCTACGTCCTCGGCCTCCGGGGCCCCTCGCTCACCGTCGACACCGCGTGCTCCTCGTCGCTGGTGGCGCTCCACCTGGCCGTACAGGCGCTGCGGCGCGGCGACTGCGAGCAGGCCCTCGCGGGCGGGGTGACGGTGATGAGCACCCCGCGGCTCTTCGTGGAGTTCAGCCGTCAGCGCGGGCTCGCCGCCGACGGACGGTGCAAGGCGTTCTCGGCGGAGGCCGACGGCACGGGCTGGGGCGAGGGGGCCGGAGTGCTGCTGCTGGAGCGCCACAGCGACGCCCTGCGCCACGGCCGTCCCGTGCTCGCGCTGATCAGCGGCACCGCCGTGAACCAGGACGGCGCGAGCAACGGGCTCACCGCTCCCAACGGCCCGTCCCAGCAGCAGGTCATCCGCGCCGCCCTGGCCGACGCCGCGCTGCGCGCCGACCAGATCGACGCGATCGAGGCCCACGGCACCGGGACGAGGCTCGGCGATCCCATCGAAGCGCAGGCGCTCCAAGCCGTCCACGGGCCGGCGCGCCCGGCGGACCGTCCGCTCTGGCTCGGCTCGGTGAAGTCGAACATCGGGCACACCCAGGCGGCGGCCGGGGTGGCCGGGGTGATGAAGATGGTGCTGGCCATCCGCCACGGCGAACTGCCGGGAACCCTGCACGCCGGGACGCCGAACCCGCACGTCGACTGGTCCGGCGGTGGCGTCCGCCTGCTCACCGCGCGCACCCCGTGGCCGGAGACCGGGAGCCCGCGTCGGGCGGGCGTGTCGTCGTTCGGCATCAGCGGCACCAACGCGCACGTCATCATCGAGCAGGCACCTGCCGTCGCGGTCGTGCCCGCCTCGCACACCGCCGCCCCCACCACCCACACCGCCGCCACCGCCCGCCGTACCGGCCCGTCCGTGCCGTTGCTGCTCTCGGCCAGGACGCCCGAGGCCCTGCGCGCACAGGCCGGCCGGCTGGTGAGCCGGCTCGACGCCGACCCGGACCTCGAACTGCCGGACGTCGCCTACTCGCTCGCCACGGGACGCGCCCCGCTCGAACACCGGGCCGCCGTCCTGGGACGGGACCGGGCGGCCGTCCGGCGCTCGCTCACCGCACTCGCGCACGGCAGGTCGGCGGGCCGCCTGCTCACCGGCGGTCCCGTACGCCCCGGCCGGACCGCATTCCTCTTCCCCGGACAGGGCAGCCAGCGGGCCGGAGCGGGTGCGGAGCTCTACCGTGACGACCCGGTGTTCGCCGACGCCCTCGACGAGGTGCTGACCGGCTTGGACCCGCACCTCGACCTCCCGCTGCGCGACATCCTGTTCGCCGGGCCCGGAACACCCGGCGCGGATCTGCTCGACCGCACCCGGTACACCCAGCCCGCGTTGTTCGCCCTGGAGACGGCGCTGTTCCGGCTCGTACGGCACTGGGGTGTGCGGCCCGACCTGCTGATGGGGCACTCCATCGGTGAACTCGCCGCCGCCCACGCGGCCGGCGTGCTGGACCTGCCCGACGCCTGCGCCCTGGTCGCGGCCCGGGGCCGTCTCATGGACGAACTGCCCGAGGGCGGGGCGATGGTGGCGGTGGAGGCCACCGAGGAGGAAGTACGTCAGGCCCTGCTGGACGACCGCGCCGGGCACCCCGTCCCGGAGCGGGAAGCGAGCGGGGAACCGGGCCGAGCGGGCCGGGAACCGGGCCGGGACGCGGTGGACATCGCCGCCGTCAACGGGCCCGCCTCGGTGGTCCTGTCCGGTGACGCGGACGCGGTACGGCGCCTGGCCGGGGTGTTCCGCTCCCGAGGACGGCGGACCCGGCGCCTGAAGGTGAGCCACGCGTTCCACTCCGCCCGGACGGACGCGATGCTCGACGCGTTCCGGGACGTGGCCGAGTCGCTGACCTACCACGCGCCCGGCATCGAGATCGTCTCCAACCTGACCGGGCGGACGGCCACGGCCGCGGAGCTTCGCTCACCCGACCACTGGGTACGCCACGTCCGGGGCACCGTGCGCTTCCTGGAAGGGGCCCGCCGGTTGCGCACCGAGGGCGCGACGACGTACCTCGAGATCGGACCGGGCGGCGTGCTGTCCGGCATGCTCCACGCCTGTCTCTCCGACCCCGGCCCCGAGCCCACCCCCGCTCCTGCCCCCGGCGGCACCGGGACGGTGCCGCTGCTGCGCGACGGCCGCGGCGAGCCGGACGCGGTCCGCACCGCCCTCGCCTCGCTGCACCTGCGCGGCGTACCGGTGGACTGGTCGGCGGGCTGGAGCGGCACCGGCGTACGGCGGGTCGACCTGCCCACGTACGCCTTCCAGCGCAGGCGCTTCTGGCCGGAGGCCGCCCCGGACCCGGCCCCCGCCGCCTGGCGCCGCCGGGGGACCGCGATCCCCGCCGGTCCCCAGCGCTACCGCATCGCCTGGGAGCCGCTCGCCGCGCCCGCGGCGCCCCGCCTCTCCGGTCGCTGGCTGCTCGTCACCCCGGACGGGCCCGGCGCCGAGGACACCGCGCTCGCCTGCGAACAGGCCCTCGCCGGACACGGCGCCGATGTGCTCGTGATCCGGGTCGGGAACGCCGTCGAACGCGCTGAACTGGCCTCGCTGCTGCCGGAGTTCGGCGTACTCGCGGGCGTCCTGTCCCTGCTGTCCCTGGCCGAGGGACCCCATCCGGACCTGCGGACGCTCGACACCTGTCTGACCGGGACCCTGCTGCTGCTCCAGGCACTGGGCGACAGCGGCATCGACGCACCCCTGTGGTGCGCCACCCGCGGCGCGGTGGCCGCTGACGGCACGGAGGAGATCCGTCCCGAGCAGGCCCAGGTGTGGGGCCTTGGCCGGGTGGCGGCCCTGGAGCACCCGCTGCGCTGGGGCGGCCTGGTCGACCTGCCGGACCGGTTGGACGGGCCCGCGCTGGACGGGCTGTGCGCGGTGCTGGCCGGACGGGACGGCGAGGACCAGGTGGCCGTACGCGCGCCGGTGCCGCTGGGCCGCCGCCTCGTCCCCGCGCCGGAGCCCGCGGCACCAGCGCACGCGCCGTGGACGGCGCGCGGCACGGTCCTCGTCACCGGCGGCACCGGCGGCCTCGGCGCCCAGGTGGCGCGCTGGCTCGCCGAGCGCGGGGCGGAACACCTCGTCCTCCTCGGCCGGCGGGGCCCCGAGGCCCCCGGAGCCGACGAGCTGACCGGCGCTCTGGCGGCGCTCGGCACCCGGAGCACCCTGCTGGCCTGCGACGTCGCCGACCGCGCCGCGCTGGAACGGGTCCTGGAGCGGCTGCGCGACGCGGGCGAGACCGTACGGGGCGTGGTGCACACCGCGGGACTCACCTCGGACACCGCGCTGATGGACTGCACACCGGCCGAACTGGCCCGGCTGACGGCGGCCAAGACACGCGGCGCGGCCCACCTCGACGCCCTGTTCGAGGACTGCCCGCTGGACGCCTTCGTGTTGTTCTCCTCGATATCGGGCACCTGGGGCAGCGGCGGCCAGGGCGCGTACGCGGCGGCCAACGCCCATCTGGACGGCCTCGCCGCGGCGAGGCGCCGCCGGGGCCTGAGGGCGACCTCGGTGGCCTGGGGCCCCTGGGCCGGCGCGGGCATGGCCGCCGGGGCCGTGGGCGACGGGCTGCGCCGTCATGGGCTGGTGCCGATGGCTCCCGAGGCGGCGCTCTCCGCGCTCGGCCTGGCGCTGGCCCTGGACGAGGGCGAACCGGTCGTCGCCGAGCTGGACCGGAGCCGCTTCGTGCCCACCTTCGGTTCGGTGCGGGACAGCGCGCTGCTGCGCGGCCTGCCCGCCGCCCCGGAGCCCCGGGCGGCGGAGGCCGCCGCCGGGTCCGGGCCCGGTACGGGCGGCGAACCGTCGTGGCGGCACCGGCTGCACCGGCTGCCCGAGGCCGAGGGCCGCAAGCTGCTGACGGAACTGGTCCGGAGCGAGGCGGCCGCCGTGCTGGGCCACGAGTCGGCCGCCGGTTTCGCGGCCGACCGCCCGTTCCGCGAGGTCGGCTTCGACTCGCTCACCGCCGTCGAACTCCGCAACCGGCTGGTCGCGGCCACCGCTCTGCCGCTGGCGCTCACCTCCGTCTTCGACCACCCGACGGCAGCCGCCCTCGCCGCGCACCTCTTCGCCGAGCTGAACGGCCCGGAACGAAACGACGACGGCACGACCGACACGAAGGGCACGACCGGAACGACGCGCACGACGGGCACGACCGACACGATCGGCACGGCCGCGGCGGACTCCGCAGCCGCAGCCGCAGCCGCAGCCGCAGCCGCAGCCGCAGCCGACGTCGGCGGCGCGGCCGGGCCCGCCGCGGCCGTGGAGCCCCTGGCGATCGTCTCGATGGCCTGCCGGTTCCCGGGCGGTGTCCGCTCGCCCGACGACCTGTGGCGGCTGGTGGCCGACGGAGTGGACGCGGTCACCGCGCTGCCCGCCGACCGCGGCTGGCCGCTGGACACCCTCTACGACCCGGACCCCCTGCACCCGGGCACCTTCTACACCACCGGCGGCGGATTCCTGGACGGGGCGGCCGAGTTCGACGCGGAGTTCTTCGGCATCTCCCCGCGTGAGGCACTGGCCATGGACCCGCAGCAGCGACTGCTGCTCGAAACCAGCTGGGAGGCGCTGGAGCGGGCGGGACTCGATCCCGCGTCGGTACGCGGCAGCGACGGCGGCGTCTACGTCGGCGTCGCCGCCCAGGGCTACGGCACCGGCCCGCAGGATCCGTCCGACGAGATCGAGGGGCACCTCCTCAGCGGCACGGTCACCAGCGTCGCCTCCGGCCGCGTCGCCTACACCCTCGGACTCGGCGGCCCCGCCGTGACCGTGGAAACGGCCTGCTCGTCCTCGCTGGTGGCCCTGCATCTGGCCGGCCAGGCGCTGCGCGCCGGGGACTGCTCGTTCGCCCTGGTCGGCGGCGCCGCGGTGATGGCGAGCCCGGACGTCTTCGTCGAGTTCAGCCGCCAGCAGGGCCTGTCGCCCGACGGCCGCTGCCGCTCCTTCGCCGAAGGGGCCGACGGCACGGGCTGGGGCGAAGGCGTGGGCGTACTGCTCGTGGAACGCCTCACCGACGCGCGCCGCCTCGGGCATCCGGTCCTCGCCCTCGTACGGGGCACCGCGGTGAACCAGGACGGTGCCAGCAACGGCCTCACCGCCCCGAGCGGCCCCGCACAGCAGCGGGTGATCAGGACCGCGCTGTCCACGGCGGGACTGTCCGGCGCCGACATCGACCTGGTCGAGGCGCACGGCACCGGCACCGTTCTCGGCGACCCCATCGAGGCGCAGGCGCTGCTGGCCACGTACGGTCAGGACCGGCCCGCCGACCGGCCGTTGTGGCTGGGGTCGCTGAAGTCGAACATCGGGCACACCCAGGCCGCCGCCGGGGTCGCCGGGGTCATCAAGACGGTCCTCGCACTGCGGAACGGCGTGCTCCCCGCCACCCTGCACGCACAGCAGGCGTCCAGCCGGGTGGACTGGTCGGCCGGCGCGGTACGGCTGCTCGCGGACGCCCGCCCCTGGGACGCCCCGGACGGCGGCCGGCCGCGCCGGGCCGGCGTCTCCGCGTTCGGCATGAGCGGCACCAACGCCCACGCCGTCCTGGAGGAAGCGCCCGCCGCCGACGCCCGGCCGCCCCACGGCACGTGCGGCGAACCGTGGGAGGACACCGGGACCACGGTTCCCTGGCTGCTCTCCGCCATGACCCCCGCGGCCCTGCGCCGACAGGCGCGCCGACTGGGCGAGCACCTGCGGGCCGACCCCCGCGGGGGCGCCGCCGGACCGGCCCGCGCGCTCGCCACCACCCGCCCCGCCCTGCCCTTCCGGGCGGCCGCCACCGGCCGCGACCGCGACGCGCTCCTCGGCTGGCTGGACGCCCTCGCGGCGGGAGAACCCGCGCCCGACGCCGTGCAGGACCGGGCACGTGGCGGCCGCACGGTCTTCGTCTTCCCCGGCCAGGGCTCGCAGTGGGCCGGTATGGCCGTGGCGGCGCTCGACACCTCCGAGGCGTTCGCCACCGCCGTCGCCGCCTGCGAACGGGCGCTCGCCCCGCACATCGACTGGTCCCTGACCGAGGTCCTGCGCGGCACGCCCGGCGCACCGGCACTCGACCGCGTGGACGTCGTCCAGCCGGTGCTCTTCGCCGTGCTGGTCGCGCTGGCCGCGCACTGGCGCGACACCGGGGTCACCCCGGACGCGGTCGTCGGGCACAGCCAGGGCGAGATCGCCGCCGCCTGCGTCGCCGGAGCACTGTCGCTCGACGACGCGGCCCTCGTGGTGGCGCTGCGCAGCCGGGCGCTGCTGAGGCTGGCGGGACGCGGCGGCATGGTGTCGGTCGCCGCCTCCGCCGAGCAGACCACGGGTCTGCTGCCCCCCGGCGGACGTGTGTGCGTGGCCGCGGTGAACGGCCCCGGCGCCGTGGTCGTCGCCGGGGAGCCCGAGGAACTGGCCGCCCTGCTCGCGGCCTGCGACCGGGAAGGCGTACGGGCCAAGGCGATCCCGGTGGACTACGCGGCCCACTCGGCCCAGGTCGCCGAGATCGAGGACGAACTGCGCGAAGCTCTCACCGGGATACGCCCCCGCGCCTCGGCCGTCCCGCTCTACTCGACGGTGACCGGCGGACCCGTCGCCGGGGAATCGCTCGACGCCGCCTACTGGTACCGCAACCTGCGCGAGCCGGTCGACTTCGCCGGTGCGACCCGCACCTTGCTGGACGCGGGTCACACCCTGTTCGTCGAGGTCAGCCCGCATCCGGTGCTGCTCGCCGGGATCGAGGCGGTGGCCGCGGAGGCCGGGCGGGAGGTGTCGGCGGTCGGCACGCTGCGGCGCGGCGACGGTGGCCGGGACCGGCTGCTGGCCTCGCTGACCGAGGCGTGGGCGGCCGGCGGCGGCCCGGTGGACTGGACGCCCTGGACAGGGGCTTCCGGGCCGGGCGGCCCGTCCCCTCTCCCGCTGCCGACGTATCCCTTCGAGCGCGACCGGTACTGGCTGCCCACACCGGGCCGGACGGCCGCCGCGGCCGCCACCGGAACGCCGACCGAGGGGGCCGAGGGGGCGGAGGAGGCCGCGGAGAAGGCGGAGGCGGAGGCCGCGGGCGACGACGGTACCCCCGCCGTACGCCTGGCCGCCCGGCTGGCACCGCTGGACCGGCAGGCACGCCGTCAGGCGCTGCTCGACCTGGTCATCCGGCACGCGGCCGCGGTCCTCGGCCATCGCGGAGCCGGCCCGGTGCGCCCGGAACGCTCCTTCTCCGAGGTCGGCTTCGACTCGATGCTCGCGGTGCGGTTCAGGAACGCGCTGTGCGAGGCCACCGGGCTGGCCGTCCCGCCGACGGTCGTCTTCGACCATCCGACGCCCGAGGCGCTCGCCGCCTTCCTGGACGCGGAGCTGTCCGCCGCGCCCGAACCGCCCTCGCCGCTGCTGGCCGAGCTGGACCGGCTGGCCGCGCTCCTCGCGGCCGTCCCGCCCCGAGCGGCCGACACCGACGGGGTCGGCGAACGGCTGACCGGGCTGCTGCGCGACTGGGGTCGCCGCGCGGGCGCGCCGGGCGGCGAGGCACCACCGCCCGCACCGGTGGACGACACCGCCACGGCGACGGAAACGGCGACGGCGGACGAGTTGTTCGCCCTGCTCGACAACGACTTCGGCAACGCCTGAGAGAGAGCTGGCACTGATGTCCGACGACAAGAAGCTGCTCGACTACCTCAGGCGCGCCACCGCGGACCTCGGTGATGCCCGGAGGCAACTGCGCGAGGCCGAGCGGGCCCGCCACGAACCGATCGCCATCGTCTCCATGGCCTGCCGCTACCCCGGCGGCGCCCACACGCCCGAACTGCTGTGGGATCTGGTCTCCCGGGGCACCGACGCGATCTCCGCCTGGCCGGTCAACCGCGGCTGGGACCTGGAGGGCCTCTACGACCCGGACCCCGAGCGGCCCGGCACCTCCTACACCCGGCACGGCGGCTTCCTCCACGACGCGGCCGACTTCGACGCGGAGTTCTTCGGCATCTCGCCCCGCGAGGCCCTGGCGACCGACCCCCAGCAGCGGCTGGCACTGGAGACCGCCTGGGAAGCCGTCGAGCGGGCCGCGATCGACCCCCGCACCTTGCGGCGCACCGGCACGGGTGTCTTCCTCGGGGCGATCGGCAACGGCTACGGCGCGGGCTCGCGCCACCTCCCCGACGTCCAAGGGCTGCTGGACACCGGGACCGCGAGCAGTGTGGTCTCCGGCCGGATCGCCTACACCCTGGGCCTGGAAGGGCCCGCGGTGACCGTGGACACGGCCTGCTCCTCGTCCCTGGTCGCCCTGCATCTGGCGATCAGGGCCCTGCGGGCGGGCGACTGCACGCTGGCCCTGGCCGGCGGGGTGTCGGTGATGGCGACCCCCGACGCGTTCGTGGCGTTCAGCCGCCAGCGCGCTCTGTCGGCCGACGGCCGCTGCAAGGCGTTCGGGGCCGACGCGGACGGCACCGGCTGGTCCGAGGGCGTCGGCGTCCTGCTGCTGGAGCGGCTGTCGGACGCCCGGCGCAACGGGCATCCGGTGCTGGCCGTCGTCCGCGGTTCGGCCACGAACCAGGACGGTGCGAGCAATGGTCTGACGGCGCCCAGTGGTCCGTCGCAGCGGCGGGTGATCCGTGCGGCGTTGGCGGACGCGGGTCTGACGGCGGCGGATGTGGACGTGGTGGAGGCGCACGGCACCGGCACCACCCTCGGTGACCCCATCGAGGCGCAGGCGCTGCTGGCCACGTACGGCCAGGACCGGCCTGCCGACCGCCCGTTGTGGCTGGGCTCGTTGAAGTCGAACATCGGCCACACCTCGGCGGCGGCCGGAGTGGGCGGCGTCATCAAGATGGTGCTGGCGATCGGGCACGGCGAACTGCCCAGGACCCTGCACGCTGACCGGCCGACGCCCATGGTGGACTGGTCGTCGGGGGCCGTGGAGATCCTCGACGAGGCCCGCGCCTGGGACGACACGGGTCGTCCGCGCCGGGCAGGGGTGTCCGCCTTCGGCGTCAGCGGCACCAACGCCCATCTGATCCTGGAACAGGCCCCGGCGGAGGAAGCCGAACCGGCGGCCGCCGAACCCGCTGCCGACGGCGACGCGTATCCGCTGCCCTGGGTGCTGTCGGGGCGTACCGACGAGGCGCTGCGCGACCAGGCGGCCCGGCTGCTGGCCCACCTGAACGCCGGCCCCGGACCCCTGCGGGCCGCCGACACCGGCCGCGCCCTCGCCCTCACGCGCACCGCCTTCGAGCGGCGGGCCGTGATCGTGGGGACCGACCAGGACGGGCTGATCGACGGCGTGAAAGCCCTGGCCGAGGGCCGGACGGTGCCGGGACTGGTGCGGGGCGACGGGGTGTCGTCGGGCCGTTCGGTGTGGGTGTTTCCGGGTCAGGGTTCGCAGTGGGTGGGGATGGCTGCGGGGCTGCTGGACGAGTCGCGTGTGTTCGCGGGGCGGATGGCGGAGTGTGGTCGGGCTCTGGCGCCTTATGTGGACTGGTCGTTGGCTGGCGCGTTGGGTTCGGAGGGGCTGCTGAAGCGGGTTGATGTGGTGCAGCCGGTGTTGTGGGCGGTGATGGTGTCGTTGGCGGAGGTGTGGCGGTCGTTCGGTGTGGTTCCGGATGCGGTGGTGGGTCACTCCCAGGGGGAGATTGCGGCTGCGTGTGTGGCGGGTGGTCTGAGTCTGGAGGACGGGGCGCGGGTGGTGGCTCTCCGGTCCCGTGCGGTGGGGGCGTTGGCGGGGCGTGGGGGTATGGCGTCGGTGCCGTTGCCGGTGGGGGAGGTGCGTGGGCGTCTAGAGGGGTGGGGTGGCCGGTTGTCGGTGGCGGCGGTGAACGGCCCGTCGTCGACGGTGGTTTCGGGCGATGCGGACGCGGTGGCGGCGCTGGTGGAGGGGTTGGCCGGGGAGGGTGTGCGGGCGCGGTTGATCGATGTGGATTATGCGTCGCATTCCTCGCATGTGGAGGAGATCCGGGAGCGGTTGCTTGCTGATCTGGCGGGGGTTGTTCCTGTTTCGGGTGTGGTGCCGTTCTTCTCGACGGTGACGGGTGGCTGGCTGGACACGGAGTCTTTGGATGCCGGGTACTGGTATCGGAATCTGCGGGAGACGGTGGAGTTCGGGAGGGCGACGGAGTCGCTGTTGGGGGAGGGGTTCCGGTTCTTCGTCGAG
>NZ_KB892198.1:0-11655 GCF_000373685.1 Streptomyces sp. PsTaAH-124
GCGTCGCATTCCTCGCATGTGGAGGAGATCCGGGAGCGGTTGCTTGCTGATCTGGCGGGGGTTGTTCCTGTTTCGGGTGTGGTGCCGTTCTTCTCGACGGTGACGGGTGGCTGGCTGGACACNGGNNNTNTGGATGCCGGGTACTGGTATCGGAATCTGCGGGAGACGGTGGAGTTCGGGAGGGCGACGGAGTCGCTGTTGGGGGAGGGGTTCCGGTTCTTCGTCGAGTCCAGTCCGCATCCGGTGCTGGGTGTGGCGGTGGGGGAGTCGGTGGAGGCGGCTGGTGTGGATGCCGCTGTGTTGGGGACGTTGCGGCGCGGAGGAGGTGGCCTGGAGCAGGTGTTGCGTGCGGTGGGTCGTGCGTGGGAGCGGGGTTTGGGGGTGGACTGGTCGGGGGCGTTCCCGGGGGCGCGGCGGGTGGAGTTGCCGACGTACGCCTTCCAGCGCAGCCGCTACTGGCTCGACGTTCCGACCACGAGCTGGGACGTCGCCTCGGCGGGGCTCGCCACGACCGGGCACCCGCTGCTCGGTGCGGCGACGCGGATCGCGGACTCCGATGAGCTGCTGCTCAGCGGCCGGATCTCGCTGCGTACCCACCCCTGGCTCGCCGACCACGCGGTGTCGGGTGCCGTCCTCTTCCCCGGTACGGCCTTCCTCGAACTCGCGCTGCGCGCCGGGGCCGAGGCGGACTGCCCGGTGGTCGAGGAACTCACCCTCGGATCGGCGCTCGTCCTCCCGGACGAGGGCGCCGTCCACCTCCAGCTCCGGGTCGCCGCGCCCGACGGCGACGGTCGGCGGAGGCTCAGTGTGTTCGCCCGTACGGCACGGGACGCCGACGTGCCCTGGACCGAGCACGCCACCGGCACCCTGGCGCCCCGGACCGCCGGGGACCCGGCCGGGGCCGCGGCCGGTCTGCTGAGCTGGCCGCCGTCCGGTGCCGAACCCGTGGACACCGGCGACCTCTACGAGCGCTTCGCCGAGGCCGGCCACCACTACGGGCCCGCCTTCCGCGGTATCCGTGCCGCGTGGCTCCGGGGCGGCGAGGTGTTCGCCGAGGTGGTGCTGCCCGAGCGGCAGCACGCCGACGCCGCCGGATGCGTGCTGCACCCCGCGCTGCTGGACGCGGCCCTCCAGGCCGCCGCGCTGCTGCCCGAGCAGGACGGCCGGGCCCGGTTGCCCTTCAGCTGGAACGGTGTCACCAGCGGGATCACCGGGGCCACCACGCTGCGCGTACGGCTCGCCGCCGACGCGCCGGACGCGGTGACCCTGCACGCCCACGACCTGTCCGGCCGGCGGGTGTTCGGTGTGGAGTCCCTGCTGCTGCGGCCTCCGGCCGAGGGCGGGCCGCTCTCCGCGACCGCCCACGCCGACCTTCTGTACCGCCTCGACTGGACTCCGGTCACCGAGCCGGCCGACAGCGCGGCGCCCGCCTGGGGCGCCCTCGGCGGTGCCGTCCCCGGCGCGGTGTCCTGGCAGGACCTCGACGCGCTGGGGGCCGCCCTCGGGGCGGGCGCCGCCCTTCCCGAGGTGATCGTGGCGGCCGTCCCCACCGTCGACCTGCCCGACGCCCCCGACCGGGTCCGCGCCACCGCGCACCAGGGCCTCGCCCTCGTACAGCGGTGGCTGGCCGACGAGCGGTTCGCCGCGGCCAGGCTGGCCCTGCTCACCAGGGACGCGGTCCGTACCGGGCCGCTCGACCGTCCCGTCGATCCCGCCCAGGCCGCCCTGTGGGGCCTGGTGCGCAGCGCGGCCGCCGAGCACCCCGGGCGCTTCGTCCTCGTCGACGCGGCCGGGACCGGCGAACCGGCGGACACCCTGTCCGCGGCGCTCGCCACCGGGGAACCCGAGCTGGCGCTGCGGACCGGCCCGCCGCTGCTACCGCGGCTGGTCCGCGGCGGACGGGCGGACGGCACGCTGTCCCTGCCGGACGGCGCCGCCTGGCGGCTCACCACCGACGGCCGGCGCTCCCCGGAGGACATCACGGCGGAGCCCGCTCCCGAGGCCCTCGCTCCGCTGGGCAAGGGCGAGGTACGGATCGCGGTGCGCGCCGCCGGACTGAACTTCCACGACGTCATCGCCGCGCTCGGCCTGGACCCCGACCCCGAGCAGCAGGGCCTGGGCAGCGAGGGCGCCGGGACCGTCGTCGAGGTGGGCCCGGGAGTGGACGACCTGGTGCCCGGGGACCGGGTGATGGGGATCTTCGGGGGCGCGTTCGGCCCGACCGCCGTCGCCGACCGCCGTACCGTCGCCCGGATACCGGCGGGCTGGTCCTTCGCCCGCGCGGCATCCGTGCCGGTGGTGTTCCTCACCGCCTACTACGGCCTGTTCGATCTCGGGGGACTGCGGCGCGGGGAATCGGTCCTGGTCCACGCCGGGGCCGGCGGTGTCGGTATGGCGGCGGTGCAGCTCGCCCGGCACGCCGGCGCACGGGTGTTCGCGACGGCCTCCCCCGCCAAGTGGGACGTCCTGCGGTCCTGCGGACTGGACGACGCGCACATCGCCTCGACCCGGACCACCGACTTCGCCGAGAAGTTCCTGACGGCCACCGGCGGGCGGGGCGTGGACGTCGTACTCGACAGCCTGGCACGGGAGTTCGTCGACGCCGGTCTGCGGCTGCTGCCGAACGGCGGCCGGTTCGTGGAGCTGGGCAAGACCGACGTCCGCGACCCCGGGACGGTCGCCCGGCAGCACCCCGGGGTGCGCTACCGGGCGTTCGACCTGATGGAGGCCGGTCCGGAGCGCATCGGCGAGATGCTCGCCGACGTTCTGCGCCTGTTCGGGCAGGGAGCGCTGCGCCCCCTGCCCGTCACCGGCTGGGACGTCCGGCAGGCCCCGGCCGCCCTGCGCTCGCTCGGCCAGGCCCGGGGCGTCGGCAAGAACGTCCTGCTGCTGCCCGCGCCGCCGGACCCCGAGGGAACCGTCCTGATCACCGGGGCCACCGGCACCCTGGGCCGGCTCCTGGCCCGGCACCTGGTCGTCACGCACGGCGCCCGGCACCTGCTGCTGGCGGGCCGCCGGGGCGGGTCCGCCGACGGAATGCCGGAGCTGGTGCGGGAACTGACCGGGCTCGGGGCGTCGGTGACCATCGCCGCCTGCGACGTCGCCGACCGTGCCGCGCTCGCCGACCTGCTCGGGTCGGTGCCCGCCGCGCACCCGCTGACCGCCGTCGTCCACGCGGCCGGTGTCCTGGACGACGCCACGATCGCCGGGCTGACCCCGGACCGGCTCGACCGCGTCCTGCGGCCCAAGGCGGACGCGGCGCTGGCCCTGCACGAACTCACCCGGGACCTCGACCTCGCGGCGCTGGTCCTCTTCTCCTCGGGCGCCGCCCAGTTCGGCGCGGCCGGGCAGGCGAACTACGCCGCCGCCAACGCGGTCCTCGACGCCCTCGCCGCCGAACGCCGGGCCGAGGGGCTGCCCGGCCTGTCCATCGGCTGGGGCCTGTGGGAGGAGCGCAGCGAGATGACCGCCGCGGTCACCGCGGGCCGGGGCGCGGGGGCGGGGGCGCTGACCTCGGCGGAGGGCCTCGCCCTGTTCGACGCGGCGCTGGACTCCCCGTACCCCTACCGGCTCGCGGCCAGGATCGCCCCGTCCGTGCTGAGGGCGGACGACCGGCTGCCCGCGGTGCTCCGCGGCCTGGTCCGGCCCGCCCGTACCGGCGCCGCCTCCGCCGCGGAACCGGCCCGCTCGATGGCGCGGCAGCTCGCCGAGCTGCCCGAGGCCGAGCTGCGCCGGACGCTGCTCGACCTGGTGCGCGGCACCGCGGCGGCGGTGCTCGGCCACAGTTCGCCCGATCTGATCCGCCCGGCCCGCCCGTTCAAGGACGTCGGCTTCGACTCCCTCACCGGGGTCGAACTGCGCAACCGGCTGGTCTCCTCGACCGGGCTGCGGCTGCCGGCCGCGCTCGTCTTCGACCACCCCACCCCGGAGGCGCTGGCCCGCCACCTCGCCGAGCGGGCCACTGCCGGCCGCCCGACAGGCGACGCGGCGGTCCGGGCCGGGCTCGACACCCTGGAGTCCCTGCTCGACGCCCTGCCGCCGGGCGGTCTCAGCGACGAACTCGCCGCCCGGATACGGGAGGTGCTGGCCCGCCCGCTGCCCGGCGGGACACCGGACACCGCCGTCCACCCCACGGACGACGCGGACCACATGGACGACATGGACCACATGGACGGCATGGACGACATGGCCCCCGAGCTGATCGAGGCGGCCAGCGACGACGAGGTGTTCGACTACATCGACCGGCAGTTGGGGTCAGCGTGACCAGGGCACCGGTCCGTGTACCCCGCGTACCCCGCGTATCGCGTGTTCTCCGCGCATCCCTCGTGTCCCGCGTACCCCGCGCACCCCTCGTGTCCCGCGTACTCCGCGCGCCCCGAGACGAGATCCGAGCAGCCCGAGACGAAAGCAGCGGTGTCCAGTGAGCGACCAGAGGATGCGTGACTACCTCAACCGGGTGATCATCGACCTGCGGAACACCCGGCAGCGGCTCCGGGAGGCCGAGGCGCGCACGAGCGAGCCGATCGCGATCGTGTCCATGGCCTGCCGCTTCCCCGGCGGTGTCCGCACCCCGGAAGACCTGTGGGAACTGCTCGCCGAGGGCCGCGACACCGTGGCCGGCGTCCCCGGCGACCGGGGCTGGGAGACCGTCTGGCCGTCCGGCGGCACGGTCCCGGGGCAGGGGGCGTTCCTGGACGGCGCGGCGGACTTCGACCCGGAGTTCTTCGGCATCTCGCCGCGCGAGGCGGTCGCGATGGACCCGCAGCAGCGGCTGCTGCTGATGACCGCCTGGGAGGCCGTCGAGCAGGCCGGCATCGACCCGCTCACCCTGCGGGGCAGCCGTACCGGGGTGTACGCCGCGGCCATCGACCAGGGGTACGCGACGCTGGGCTCCGGCGCCGCCGAAGCCGTCCAGGGGTTCCTGATGACGGGGAATTCGATGAGCGTCGTGTCCGGGCGGGTGTCCTACGCGCTCGGTTTCGAGGGTCCCGCCGTCACCGTGGACACCGCCTGTTCGGCCTCGCTGGTGGCGCTGCACCTCGCGGCGCGGGCCCTGCGGGCCGGTGACTGCTCGCTCGCGCTCGCCGGCGGTGTCAGTGTGATGGCGCTGCCGGCGGTGTTCGTCGAGTTCAGCCGCCAGGGCGCGATGTCTCCCGACGGCCGCTGCAAGCCGTTCGCGGCGGCCGCGGACGGCACCGGCTGGGGCGAGGGCGTGGGGATGCTGCTGCTGGAGCGGCTGTCGGACGCGCGCCGCAACGGCCACCCGGTGCTGGCCGTGCTGCGCGGCTCGGCGATCAACCAGGACGGCGCCAGCAACGGCCTGACCGCCCCCAACGGCCCCTCCCAGCAACGGGTGATCCAGGCGGCGCTGGCCGACGCGGGCGTGACCGCTTCCGAGGTGGACGCGGTGGAGGCGCACGGCACCGGCACCGTCCTCGGCGACCCGATCGAGGCCGACGCGCTGCTGGCCACGTACGGTCAGGACCGGCCCGCCGACCGGCCGTTGTGGCTGGGGTCGCTGAAGTCGAACATCGGGCACACCCAGGCCGCCGCCGGGGTCGCCGGGGTCATCAAGACGGTCCTCGCGCTGCGGCACGGTACCCTGCCGCGCACCCTGCACGTGGACTCGCCCACTCCGCACGCCGACTGGTCCTCGGGCGCCGTCCGGCTCCTCACCGAGGCCCGTGCCTGGCCTGCCGTGGACCGGCCGCGCCGGGCCGGGGTGTCCTCGTTCGGCATGAGCGGCACCAACGCGCACGTCGTCCTCGAACAGGCACCGGAGTCGGAACCGGCCGACGGTCCGGACACCGCGGCCGGGCCCGACACCGCGGCCGGGCCGGGCGCGGGGACCGGGCCGGTGCACGCGGCCGGGCTGTCGGCGGATCCCGCGGACGCGCCCGGGGCCGTGTCGGCCTGGGTGCTGTCCGGCCGCACCGCCTCCGCGCTCCGGGACCAAGCGGCCCGGCTGCGCGCCCGGTTCGCCGCGGACACGACCGCACGGCCGGCCGACATCGGGTTCTCGCTGGCGACCACCCGCTCCGCCTTCGAACACCGGGCCGTGGTGATCGGCGACGGGCACCAGGCACTGCTGAACGGGCTCGCCGCCCTGTCCGGACCGGGCGGCACGGACCTCCCCACCGCCCCGGCCCCGGTCCCGTCCTCCTCCCCGGTCCCGTCTTCCTCTCCGGTCCCGGATCCCTCCCCGGTCCCGGCTTCCGCCCCGGATCCGGTTCCCGCCCCGGCCACGCCCGCTGACGTCGTCACGGGCACCGGCCGGGTCGTCGAGGGCCGGACGGCCCTGGTCTTCCCCGGCCAGGGCGCCCAGTGGGCCGGAATGGCCCGGGACCTGCTCGCCACCAGCCCCGCCTTCCGGGACAGCCTCGCCGCCTGCGACGCCGCCCTCGCCGCCCATGTCGACTGGCGGCTCCCCGCCGTCCTGGAGGGCGCGCCGGAGGCACCCTCCCTGGAACGGGTGGACGTGGTGCAGCCGGTGCTGTGGGCGGTGATGGTCTCCCTGGCCGCGCACTGGGCGTCCTGGGGCGTGCGGCCCGACGCCGTGGTCGGGCACAGCCAGGGAGAGATCGCCGCCGCCGTGGTGGCGGGAGCGCTGAGTCTGGAGGACGGCGCGAAGGTCGTCGCCCTGCGCAGCCGGGCCATCCGGGCGCTGGCCGGACTCGGCGGCATGGTCGCGGTGTCCCTGCCCGAGGACGAGGTACGCGCCGAGATCGCGCCCTGGGCCGACAAGCTGTCGGTGGCCGCCGTCAACGGGCCCGCCGCCGTGGTGGTCTCGGGGGAGACCCGGGCCCTGGCCGAACTGCTCGCCCACTGCGCCGCACGGGGCGTAAGGGCCCGGTCCGTACCCGTGGACTACGCCTCGCACTCGGCCCAGGTCGAACGGATCAGGTCCGAGGTGCTGGCAGCGCTGGCCGGGATACGCCCGCGCCCGGCCCGGACACCGCTGTTCTCCACCGTCACCGGCGACCGGCTCGACACCACGGCCATGGACGCCGACTACTGGTACCGCAACCTCCGCGGGACCGTCCGCTTCGACGCGGCCGTACGCTCCCTCGTCGAGCAGGGCCACGAGGTCTTCGTCGAGGTGTCGCCGCACCCGGTGCTGACCATGGCCCTCCAGGACACCGCCGAGGCCGCCGGCGCGGCGGAGCCGCCCGTGGTCGTCGGCACCCTGCGCCGCGACGACGGCGGACTGCGCAGGGCCCTGCGCTCGGCCGCCGAACTGTGGGTGGCGGGCGCGGCCGTCGACTGGTCCGCGGTGTACGCCGGCACCGGCGCCCGCCCGACCGCCCTGCCCGCGTACCCCTTCCAGCTGCGGCGCTACTGGCTGGAGCCGGAGGCGGCACCCGGCACCGGACCGGCCGCCGCCGACCCGCACGACACGGCCTTCTGGCACATGGTCGACCACGACGCCCCGGCCGAGATCGCCGCCCGCCTCGCCGTCGACGAGGACGCCCTCGCCCCCCTGCTGCCGGCCCTGCGCGACTGGCGCGCACAGCGGCGCGACGAGAGCGTCATCGACTCCTGGCGCTACCGCATCGGCTGGCAGCCCCTGCCCGACCCGCCGGCCGCCGTCCCCGCCGCCGGCACCTGGCTCGTCGTCCTGCCCGCCGGACACGACGACGCACAGGTACGTGGTCCGCTGCTCGCCCTTGCCGAAGCGGGCGCCACCGTCGTCACGGCGGAACTCACCGCCGACGCCGTCCGCCGCACGGACCTCGCGGACACGCTCGCCACCGCGCTCGGCGACCTCGTCCCGACGGGCGTGCTGTCGCTGCTGGCCGCCGCCGACCGGCCCCACCCCGACCACCCGGCCCTGCCCACCGGGACGGCACTCACCGTCGCCCTGGTGCAGGCCCTGGGCGACCTCGCCCTCACGGCACCGCTGTGGTGCGCCACCGAGGGGGCCGTGTCCACGGGCCCGGACGACCCGGTCACCCACCCCCGCCAGGCACTGGTCTGGGGCACCGGACTGGTGGCCGCGCTGGAGCTGTCGGCCTGCTGGGGCGGACTCATCGACCTGCCGCCGGACCTCGACGCCCGCGCCAGGGCCCGGCTCGCCGCCGTACTGACGGCCTCCGGACCCGGCACGGACGGCGTCGGCCGCGAGGACCAGCTCGCCCTGCGCCCCACCGGCATCCTGGCCCGCCGCCTCCGGCGCGCCCCCCGGAGCGACAGTCCCGTACGGCACTGGAAGCCCCGCGGCACCGTGCTGCTGACCGGCGGCACCGGAGCCGTCGGCCCGCACCTCGCCCGCTGGCTGGCCCGCGGCGGCGCCACCCACCTCGTCCTGCCCGGCCGCCGCGGTCCCCAGGCACCCGGCGCGGCCGAACTCACCGCGGAACTGGCCGCCCTCGGCGTACGACTGACCCTGCCCGTCTGCGATCTGGCGGACCGTCAGGCGGTGGCGGCGCTGCTCACCGGCCTGGAGACGGCGGGCGACCCGGTCACCGCGGTCGTCCACGCGGCCGCCTTCGTCGCACTCGCCCCCCTGGACGGCACACCGATGTCCGCGTTCGAGCGGATCGTCGCCGCCAAGGCCGCCGGAGCCGAACACCTCGACGCCCTGCTCGACCGCGAACTCGACGCCTTCGTCCTGTTCTCCTCGATCGCCGGGGTCTGGGGCAGCGGCGACCACGGCGCCTACGCCGCGGCCAACGCCTACCTCGGCGCCCTGGCCCAGCACCGCCGGGCCCGCGGCCTCACCGCCACCACCATCGACTGGGGCATCTGGCAGGCCGAGAACCCCTGGCGGGACCGCACCGCCGGAGAGGACGCCGACCTGTTCAACCTGGAGCAGCACGGTCTGCCCCGGATCGCCCCCGGCCTCGCCGTCCACGCCCTGCGCCAGGCACTGGACGACGACGAGACCCAACTCGCCGTCGCCGACGTCGACTGGGAGCGGTTCGCCGCCGTCTTCACCTCCACCCGCCCCAGCCCGCTGCTCACCGGGATCCCCGAAGCTCGCCGCGCCCTGGAGGCCGCGACCGGGGACGCGGAGGCACCCGCCGCCGCACTGCTGCGCGGGCGGCTCGCCGCCCTCGGCGAGTCCGCACAGCACCGCCTGCTGCTCGACCTGGTCCGCACCCACGCCGCAGCCGTCCTCGGCCATGCCACGGTGGACGCGATCCGGCCCGGCAGGGCCTTCCAGGACATGGGCTTCGCCTCCCTCACCGCGGTCGAACTCCGCAACCGGCTCAACACCGCCACCGGACTGCGGCTGCCCTCCACCCTGATCTTCGACCACCCGTCGTCCACCGCGCTCGCCAAGGAGATCCGCACCGCGCTGCTTGGCCGGGAGGCCACCGAGCCGCGCCCCCTCGACCCGGACCGCACCGGCCAGGACGCCGCCGCGCACCCGCCCGCGCCCGACGACGAGCCGATCGCGATCGTGTCCATGGCCTGCCGCTTCCCCGGCGGCATCGGCACCCCCGAAGACCTGTGGCGCCTGCTCGCCGACGGCGGCGATGCCGTCTCCGACCTCCCCGCCGACCGGGGCTGGGACATCGAAGCCCTCTACGACCCCGACCCCGACCACCCCGGCACCTCGACGACCCGGCGGGGCGGCTTCCTCCACGACGCGGCCGACTTCGACGCGGAGTTCTTCGGCATCTCGCCGCGCGAGGCCCTGGCCATGGACCCGCAGCAGCGGCTGCTCCTGGAGACCACCTGGGAGGCGATCGAGCGCGCGGCCATCGACCCGGACGCCCTGCGCGGCAGCCGCACCGGAGTGTTCACCGGCGTCAACTACGCCGACTACGCGGCCGTCGTCGCCCGGTCGGAGGAAGGGGACGGCCACCTGCTCACCGGCAGCGCGCCCAGCGTCGTGTCCGGCCGGGTCGCCTACACCCTGGGCCTCGAAGGCCCCGCGGTGACCATCGACACGGCCTGCTCCTCCTCGCTCGTCGCCCTGCACCTCGCCGGCCGGGCGCTGCGCGGCGGCGACTGCTCCCTCGCGCTGGTCGGCGGCGTCGCCGTGATGGCGACCCCCGGCGCCCTCATCAGCTTCTCCCGGCAGCGGGGACTCGCCGAGGACGGCCGCTGCAAGGCGTTCTCGGACGACGCGGACGGCATGGGCATGGGCGAAGGGGTCGGCGTCCTGCTGCTGGAACGGCTGTCGGACGCCCGCCGCAACGGACACCCGGTACTGGCGGTGGTACGCGGCTCGGCTGTCAACCAGGACGGCGCGAGCAACGGCCTCTCCGCCCCCAACGGTCCCTCGCAGCAGCGGGTGATCCGCGCGGCGTTGGCGGACGCGGGACTGACGGCGGCGGATGTGGACGTGGTGGAGGCGCACGGCACCGGCACCACCCTCGGTGACCCCATCGAGGCCCAGGCGCTGCTGGCCACGTACGGCCAGGACCGGCCCGCCGACCGGCCCCTGCTGGTCGGCTCCCTCAAGTCCAACCTCGGCCACGCCCAAGCGGCTTCGGGCGTGGCAGGGATCATCAAGACGGTGCTGTCCATGCGGCACGCGCAGGTGCCCCGCACCCTGCACGTCGGCAGGCCCTCCGGCCACGTCGACTGGACACGCGGAGCGCTGGCCCTCGCGACCGAGCATCGGCCCTGGCCGTCCCACGGTCGCGCCCTCCGGGCCGGAGTGTCCTCCTTCGGCCTGAGCGGCACCAACGTCCACACCATCCTCGAACACACCCCCCTCGAAGACGACGCCCCGACGGCCGAGCGCACCCCCCTGCCGGCGGTGCCGTGGCTGCTGTCGGCGAAGAGCCCGCGGGCACTGCGCGCCCAGGCCGACCGTCTGCGCCGCCACCTGGACGACGGCCCCGTACCCGACCCGCGCGACATCGGGGCCGCCCTGCACGCGCGCACCGCCTTCGACTACCGGAAGGCCCTGATCGGAGACCGGGACCAACTCCACGTCCTGCTGGCCCAGATGGCAGACGAGGACTCGGAAGCGTGGGACGGCGGTCGCCCGGTCGACGGTCGTTCGGTGTGGGTGTTTCCGGGTCAGGGTTCGCAGTGGGTGGGGATGGCTGCGGGGCTGCTGGGTGAGTCGGAGGTTTTCGCGGGGCGGATGGCGGAGTGTGGTCGGGCTCTGGCGCCTTACGTCGACTGGTCGTTGGCCGACGCGTTGGGCTCGGAGCGGCTGCTGAAGCGGGTTGATGTGGTGCAGCCGGTGTTGTGGGCGGTGATGGTGTCGTTGGCGGGGGTGTGGGGTTCGTTCGGTGTGGTTCCGGATGCGGTGGTGGGCCACTCCCAGGGGGAGATCGCGGCTGCGTGTGTGGCGGGTGGTCTGAGCCTTGATGACGGGGCGCGGGTGGTGGCTCTCCGGTCCCGTGCGGTGGGGGCGTTGGCGGGGCGTGGGGGTATGGCGTCGGTGCCGTTGCCGGTGGGTGTGGTGCGGGAGCGTATCGCCTCGTGGGGTGGCCGGTTGTCGGTGGCGGCGGTCAACGGACCGTCCTCGACGGTGGTTTCGGGCGACGCGGACGCGGTGGCGGCGCTGGTGGAGGGGTTGGTCGGGGAGGGTGTGCGTGCGCGGTTGATCGATGTGGATTACGCGTCGCATTCCTCGCATGTGGAGGAGATCCGGGAGCGGTTGCTTGCTGATCTGGCGGGGGTTGTTCCTGTTTCGGGTGTGGTGCCGTTCTTCTCGACGGTGACGGGTGGCTGGCTGGACAC
>NZ_KB892199.1:0-8778 GCF_000373685.1 Streptomyces sp. PsTaAH-124
GAGCCACAGCAACATCGCCAGGGCCCACGACTCGGTGTAGGCGGCGGGGCCGATGACGGCGAACGCGCCGGACGCGCTGAACGCCACGGCGGTGGTGACGGCGTCACCGTGGCGGTTCACGGCCGAGACGCACGCGGCGGCGAACGATCCGGCGGACAGGGCGATCATCAGCGCCATGTTGCCGACGCTGTGGGCGGCGCCCTGCTCGTGCCAGATCCGGGCCAGGATCAGGGCGGTCGAGGTCGTGATGACCGGCACGAACCGCCCGGAGTAGGCGATCAGCAGGCTGAGGCCGGTGTGCTGAGGCGGGGGCGGCACGGCCGGGAGGTGCTGGCTGTACCACGCGGGGAACTGGTCGGGGGGTGTCACTGGGACTCCGTCCGGGGCGTGTCGTCGGTGTCGGTGTGGTGGGTGCTCGTCGGCCCTGCCGGGGCCGGGCCCGCCTTGGCGGCGGGCCCGGACTCGGCGTCCTCGTCGAACAGGCGGAGCTGACGGCCGCCAGCCATGTACTGGAGAACGGCTGGCGCGGCGTCACAGGCGGTCCTGCCGACGCCAGTAGTCGAGTTGGTAGGCGTGCAGGGTGAGCAGCCGGATAACGGCCTGACCGGTGGACCCGTCCTCGACCACCAGGTGGTCGCGGTCGAGCCAGTGGGTCAGGTACAAGACGGGCGGGAGGCGGGACTCGGCAGCCTCAGGGCGGAGGGTCCAGACCTGTCCCAGTTCCGCGAGAATCGCCGGGTCGTGCTCGGCGACAGCGGCCTCGACGAGCCGATAGGCGTCCTGCGGGGCCACGCGGTTCCACAGCACGAGTCCGCGGGCGCGACTTGCCATCCAGCGGGCGGCCTCGATCTCGCTGCCGAGAATCTGGGCGAGCGTCGTCACGCGAACACCTCCTTCTCGGCGCGGCCGCCGCGCAGCGTCTGCCACCCGGCGCGGCCGACCGCCAGGGTCACCCAGAGAATGAACGCGGCTCCGAGCAATAGGTACTTGAGGCTCGTTGCGATCGACGCGCCAAGCGGGGCCTGCAGCAGCCCCGAGAGGACCAGGGCGCCCCCGTAGGCGAGCGCGGTGGTCAGGCCGGTGGCCTGCGGGCCGAGGCCGTGCTGAAGGGCCCACAGCGTGCCGAGAAGGGCCGAGAGCAGGGTGATGGCGGCGGCGGCCTGGGCCCGGTCGTCGTACGTCACGAGACGCTCTCCTTCTGCGGTGTCGGCGTGCACAGGCTGGACGGGGAGTCGGGAGCCCGGGGGGTCTCCTTGGTCGACAGCACGAGCCCGTTGCACAGGTAGACACAGGAGTCGTCGGACCAGATCTCAGCGGCCGCGGTGCGGCCAGGCGCGGAGGACGGCGGGCATGTCGGGGTGTGGGTGCAGCCCTGGCGGGCCTCGGCGAGCGCACTAGACCGCTCCGAGGCCGTGAGCTGCTTGGTTTCTGCCTTGGTCAGGCGGTGGTTGCGGAGCGTGGACACGACGTCCTCGACGACGCACGCGGCGCCGAGGACGTCGTCCCACAGTCCGCGCAGGGCGCGGAGTTTCATCGCTGCTGGCCTCCCAGCAGCCGCTCGACGGTCTCCTCGTCGATCGCGAGCGCCTGGGCGACCTCGGCCTCGGAGTAGCCACTGGCGGCTAGTTCACCGGCCATCCGGGACCACTCTGCGGCCCGGTCCTCCGGCGCCACGTAGTCCTCGCCGCCCGTGGGCTCGTCGGGGGAGTCGGCGATCACTGCTTCTTCCCCCGGGGCGTGCTGGCGGCCTCGTGCGCGTGGATGCGGGCGAGGCCGGACTGGATGCGGGCCTCGGCCTGCTGCTCCGGGGAGTTGTGCCGGGCGTAGTCCTCGGCGGCCTGCGCCTGCAGGTTCTTGACCTCCTCGCTCCCCATCAGGCGGCCGCCTTCGTGACGAGCAGGTGGTCCTCGGCCTCGTAGCCGCGGCCGTTGTCCTCGCGCTCGACGTCGTCCAGGACGTCGTCGAGGCCGGCGGTCGGCGCGGGGACGCACTCCGAGCAGTGGATGGTGACCAGCCGTCCGCCGATCACCACCTTCACCGCCTTGAAGCCGTCGCAGTTCTCGCAGGCCGGACGGACGATCCGGCCCACGACCAGAACGCACTTCGATACCGGGGTCGTGTCGGGGTTGACCTGCATGGTCAGGACACGGGTAGTCCTGGGAAGATGACGCATGGAGATCCCTCTCTGGACGAGATGCACAGGGGTTTCCGCTGGTCGGAGCTGCAACTCCGGCCACGAGAGGGGCCAGGGCCGTTGCGCCTTGGCCCCTCTCGCCATTCCAGTAAGCCTCATCGGAGCTACGTTGTCAACAAATTCGTTTAATGACTTTCTAGCTTGTTGACTGTATGCTTGCGGCGCAGGCCATCGACGGGAGGGAAAGATGGGGCTCCAACTACTGGAACCACCACCGACGAGGAGAGGCGACGTGCCTGATGAGCAGGAGCAATCGGCACCCGAAGCAGAGGACAAGGTCCTCATCAGCGGAAGGGTCCGAGAGTCCGTCAAGCGACGGATGAAGGTCTACGCCGCCATGAACGACATGAAGTTGCAGGACCTCCTCGACGTCGCGCTCGATGAGTTCCTCACCCGGCACGGAACCTGACCGAACCAACAAAAGAGGCCCCAGCGGTGTAGGGACCGCCGAGGCCATTTGACGCGGAGAGATGGAGGTCTACATGCGTCTGGACCAGACTACGGCCGGAGTGCATCCGTCCTGGCCACAGGCAGCGGGAACCGGTCAGCGATTTGACTGGTCGTCGACTCTTGACCGGGCGGTGTCCGACACCCCGGCGTGGGTCCTGACGGTCTGCGCGGCCGCCGTGATCCTGGCGTGGCTCGGCGCGGCGTACTTCGCGGTCCGTACGGTGTGGCGCGCTTCCGAGCGGGCCAGCAACCGGCGCCGTGAGGACATGGAGAAGGCCAGGGCCGAGGGGCGGGAGGCCGAGGTCATCGGCCTGGGCAGCATGGGCCGGCAGGCGTACGTCGCCCTCGGCGGCATGGTCGTCTCGATCTACGGCATGTGGGGCTTCGCCCGGGAGACCGCGCAGCTTCCCCCGGTCATCGCCGTGGGCTTCATCGCCATCTTCGACGCGATGGAACTGGTGCTGTTCTCCCAGCTCTATCAGCGGGCCAACGCCAAGCTCGGATGGACCACGCAGCTCCGGCTGATCCACAACACCGCCTGGGCCCTGGTGGCCGTGTCGGCGACGGCGAACTTCATCCACGCCCCGAACCCGGTCTCGGCCCCCTTCATCGCGGCCGTGCCGATCGGCGCCTCCTGGATCATCGAGCTGGAGTTCCGGGCCCGGATGCGCGGCTCCGAGAAGATCGAGGACGGCTCCAAGGCGGGCCCTGTCCGGCTGCTGGCCCTGCTGTGGACCAAGGGATGGGCGGCCGCGTTCTCCGGCCTCGGCGTGGACCCGAACTCGACGTCGGGCCAGGTTGCCCGCGCGACGCTGGCGAAGAAGGCGGCGACCCGGCTGTTCCGCCTGCGCGTCGCGCTGCTGCAGCACGCCAAGCTGGTGCAGAACCGTGAGGCCAAGCGCCGGGACCTGACCAAGGCCGTGAACGAGCTGGACGCGCTGCGGCGCAAGGCCACGTCCGCGATGGACCGGTCCGACTTCGCGCTCGACTCGGGGCAGGCGCTCGCCGTGCTGCGCGGGTTGGCCGGCTGGACGCGCGTGGACGACGTCGCCACGGTCGACACCTCCGACACCCCGGCGGTCATGAAGCTGATGGAGGAGGTCGCCATCCTGCCCTCGGCGAAGCGGATCGAGGCAGCGGAGCGCGCGGCGGAACTGGAAGCCGAGGCGGAGCGCGCGGCAGAGGCTCGGGCCACGGCCGAGGCTGCGCGGGAGCGCGCGGAAGAGGCGAAGCGCGCGGCTGACGAGGAGAAGGCGGCGGCCGTCACCGCGCGGCAGGAAGCCGAGGATGCCCTCGCCAGGGCGGCCGAGGAGACCAAGGCGGCCAAGGCCGAGGCGGCCCGCGCGGAGGACGCTCGGGAGCGCGCGGAAGCTGCGCGGAAGCGCGCGGAATCCGAAATGACCGAAGAGGCACGGAATGTGACTCTGCTCGCTGAGCGTGCCGCCGACGAGCAGAAGAAGCTCTCCGAAGCCGTCGACGAGCTGGCCCGGGTACAGGGGCTGATCGCCGAGGAGGCCGAACGGCGCACCAAGGCGACGCAGGACGTCGAGGCGATCCGCGGCGAACTCCAGCGCCTTCTCAACGAGCGGAGCTCCGCCGAGGACACGACCCGGGCCAAGGCCGAGGAGGCCCGCCGGGTGAAGGGTGAGGTCGAGCGGCTGCAGACCGCTCTCTCCGAGGCTCAGCAGGCAGTCCGCGACCACACCACGGCGGCCGATCGTGCCGCTGAGCTGCGGACTCGGGCCGAGGAGACCCAGCGCCGGGCGGCCGAGGCCGCGGCCCGCACGCAGGCCGAGGCGGCCGAGGCGCAGGCCCTGCTCGACTCGATCCGCCCGCAGCTGGCCGACCGGCTCGGCGGGCAGGCCGAGGCGGCGGCCCTCGCGGCGGCGCCGGCCTTCCGCAGTGAGGCGAAGCAGACCGGATGGGAGCTGTACCTGGAAGCGGTGACGGCGGGCCAGGAGCCCCCGACCGCCGCGCAGCTCGCCCAGACCTGCGGCGTCTCCGAGGGCAACGTGCGCAACTGGATCATCGACTTCAAGGAGAAGCGGGCCGCGATGATCGCCAACGGCGGCGCGCGGCAGGCTGACGGCGCAACCGAGCGCGCGGAAGGCCCCCGCGCGGTCCCGGGCGGCGCGCGGCAGGAGTCGAGCGACTACCGCGCGGACGGTCACGAGCGGGCCGACGATGCCGCGCACACCCGGCCGATCAACGGCCAGCGTCAGCCGGTGTGACCTTCCCGCCGGACAGGCCCGCTCGGAAATAACGGACCGTCAGGTGAGAGGCGTCGGGATCTGTCCACAGGCAGACCGTTGCAGGATCGCCCAGCGGAGATCATCTCGGTCCCCGCGAGCGGAAACCGCGCGCTGCCGAGCGGACCCTCACAAACAAACGAGCAGAGCGGTGTCCGACCCCGCACATACGGTGCCTGAGCAGACAACGGAGGAAAACCCGCATGATGTCCCACGCGCAGACTACGGCCCTGGAGCTGGCGGCCTCATCGCCGACGCCCGGCCTCCCGGGCGACGACACCCCAGTCCCAGTCCTCTTCGATTATCTGACCACCTTCCACCACTTCGTCATGGGGCCCGGCGGCATCGCGGCCGGCGTCGCCGCAGTGACGGCTATCGGCGGCATCGGCTGGGCCTGGGGCCAGTTCGCCCCCCGGCCCGGCTTCGCCTCCAAGCGGGAGATCAGCAAGGAGATGAGCGCCAAGCACGCCCGGGAGACGGCCAAGCAAACCCGCCCCAGTCTGGAAGGACGAGAGAAGACGGTCCCCACCACGGCGTACGCCGTGCCGCTCGGGCGCCTGCGCTCCGGCGGCCTGCCCACCGGGATCTGGGGCACCCCGGAGAACAACTACCTGCTCCTTGCCCCCTCGCGGCAAGGCAAGTCGATCATCCTCAACAGCGTGATCTATCGGTGGGACGGCGCGGTCGTGCACACGTCGTCCAAGGTCAACGACCACGTGGCCACCAAGGCAATGCGCGAGCAGCTCGGGCCCGTCTGGGTCTGGGACCCGCTGGGCCTGTCGGGCGGGAAGAACACGTTCCGCTGGGACCCGATCCGCGGGTGCGAGGCGCGCGAGGTGGCCATCCAGCGGGCCGCCTACCTGCTCTATGGCTCGCGCAGCGGCGGAGACGCTGGCACGGGCGTGGACGCGTTCTTCAAGTCCACGGCCTGTGAGGTCCTATCCCGCTTCATGCACGCGGCCGCCCTCGGCGGCAAGACCATGATGGACGTCTACGCCTGGAGCCAGAACCGCAGCGACCAGACGGCGGCGAATATCCTGCTCACGGCCGGTGCGCAGGACTGGGCAAACCTCCTGGTGCAGCGGCAGACCGTCGTGCAAGGCACGGGTGACGGCATCTTCACCACGCTGTCCTCCGCCCTCGGCTGGATGGCGAACCCCCGGGTCGCCGAGACGGTCCTGCCGGACCCCGGCGAGCACTTCGACGCCGAGACCTTCCTGCTCAACAAGGGCACCCTCTACATGATCGGCAACGACAAGCCGGGCAGTACGGTCGCTCCGCTGTTCGTGATGTTCGCCGACTACCTGCGCTCGGTGACGGTCGAGCTGGGCAACAAGAACGGCACCGGCCGGATGGATCCGCCCTGCCTGTGGGCCCTGGACGAGATCGCCAACCTGATCCCGCTGCCGGTCGACAAGTGGATGCCAGACTCCGGCGGCCGCGGAATCACCCTGGTCATCGTCATCCAGTCCCGCGCGCAGTTGTTCGATGTGTGGGGAGAGCAGCGCGGCCGCATCATCTGGGACGACGCCAACGTCCGCATCTTCCTGCGGGGCATCGGCGACACTCAGGTCCGCAAGGACATCAGCGACATGTGCGGTACCTACGAGAGGCAGCGCAAGACCACCACCACCAGGAACGGGGAGAACTCGGTCTCCACCGTCACCGAGGAGAAGCCGGTCATCACCCCCGGGCAGGTGTTCAAGCTCGGCAAGCGGCAGAGCCTGATCATCTTTGCCGGGTGCTCGCCCGTGATCACGCACATCAAGCCGCTGTGGAAGCGACGCGACGTCAAGAAGCTGTCCAAAGGCGCCCTGCCCTCCCAGCGCAAGGGCGGCACCGGCACCGACACGGGAGTCTCGATGACGAAGGGGAGCATCTGATGGCGGGGGAGATCGGCGGCGGCCTTGCCGGACAGGTCTTCGCGCTGGCCAAGGACCTGGCCAAGGCCGAGAAGGACATCGAGGCCCTGGGCGAGCACCGCGGCGACGTCCGCACCGCCCTCGCCCAACTCGGCAACGTGCAGGAAGCGCTCGACCACCTGGAGGAGCGGACCGGCGGCCTGCAGGAGCAAGTGCAGGCCCTGGCCCCGCTCCGGCCCAGCCTGGACGCCCTTTCCAAGACGGTCAAGGAGATCAAGGAGGACCTCTCGGCCCTGGCAGCCGAACCCGCCGAGGAGAAGCTCTCGGTCTGGAACTGGTCCTTCGACCAGGGCATGGACCGTGAGCAGGCCGGTGAAGCCTGGGACATCCTGATCAAGTGGGTCCGCCACGAACTTCAGTACGGGTACGGCTGGGTCGGCTGGAAGGCCAGCGCGTTCGCCAGCAACAACCCGGTGCCCGGGTCCCCGACCGAGGCCGAGCGCATTCCTCCATGCTGGTACCGGCACCAGGAAGCCGTGCGGGAGCTGAGCTGGCTGTGTCAGGAATGGATCAAGATCTACCGCACGTCGTATGGCACTCCGAACAGGGCGGGGGACTGGCACGACCGGTACGCGCCCGGCGTCAAGCGGCGCCTGATCAGCGCGCTGGGCAAGTGCATCCAGGCCGGTTCCCACCAGGACGACCCCTGGGACGTCGACCCGAAGGTGCCCACGGCCCCGCGGGCGATCGACGACGACGCGGTCCTGTCCGGCTTCCTGAACTGGGACCTCCAGAACCGCCGGGAGGCGCCCGTTCCCGGGCCTGTAGCGACCTCGTAGCCGCACAGACGACGGAGCCCCCGACACCGACGTGTCGGGGGCTCCGTGCTGCCTCTACGGCCCTTCCGGCTACGTCTCCCACGGTGCCCAAAGGCTGTCCGATCCGATGGTCCACGCCAGGGTGTTTTCCACACCGGTCACGTAGCCGCGGCCCTTCTCCTGGGCGACCTCTCGAAATTCAGGCTCGGCGATCCCGCCCTGCATCGCCTCGTGCGCCCTGTACTGCTCACGCTTGGCATCAGTACCGGTGACGGGGCGGCCGAGAGGCGTCTTACTGACCGGCGGTTTCTCGGTGCGGCCAGCGGCCCACTCCAACGCGGCGAGCATGCCCTTGTCGTATCCGTCGTGCGTGTTGCTGCTGTAGCCGTTGGCCGTGACGTGCTCGATCATCCTGACGAGCTCGTGCTCCGGTCGCAGCTTGGGCGGTGTCCACTCCTGTGCGGTGCTCAACTCGGCTCACCTCCTGGTCGGTTGAGAGTAAAGGCCGGGTGGGCGCCCGGCCAGCAGGCGCTACAGGCCATATCAGTAGCTGATGATCGGGCCCTGATCCTGCTGGATCTGTGGTGCGACCTCGACCTCGGGCTCGCGGGTGCGGTTGACCTCGGCCTGCTCGGCGCGGACCGCCTCGTCGGCCTCGGCGGCGGCCCGGTTGCTCTCTGCCATACGACTGGCGATCTCGGTAAGCGCAGCGTGCGCCTTGTCGAGGTCCTCCTGCAGGTCGGCCAGGTTGACCGGGAGCTGCTCGGTCTGCGGGGCCTCGGCCTCCGGGGCGCCGGCCGCACGGGCCTGCTCCGCCTTGAGAGAGTCCTCGACGTACTGGCGCTCGTAGTGCTCGCGCAGCTGATCCTCGGCCGTAGGCCCGGTGACGGCCGGGGTCTGCTCCGGCTGGAGTTCCTCCTCGACGGACTCCTCGACAACATCGGCCTCGACGCCCTGCTCGGCCTCGGGCTCGGCCTGGACCCTCTGCTCGGGACGGTCCTCGGTCGTCTCGCCCTCGACCTCCCAGTTCATCTCCGGGGCCTGGTCGAGGTCGTACTCGGGCTCGGCTTCGCGGGAGGCGATGGTCTGCTCGCGCAGCAGCTGCTCGTACGCGGCGATCGCGGCGTCCAGCTCCGGGCCCGGCCGGAAGATGGCAACCTCGGCGGACTCCTCGACGTGCGGCGCCTGCTCGCCCTCCACGCTCC
>NZ_KB892200.1:0-5018 GCF_000373685.1 Streptomyces sp. PsTaAH-124
ACCGAACAACCCCTGTACCTCGGCTCACTGAAGTCCAACATCGGACACTCACAAGCGGCAGCCGGGATCGGCGGACTCATCAAAATGACCCAGGCGATACGGCACGGCATGCTGCCGAGAACCCTGCACGTCACCGAGCCCACGCCGCACGTCGACTGGAACGACGGCACCGTCCGGCTCCTCACCGAAGCCCGCCCCTGGCCCGACACCGGCCACCCCCGCCGCGCCGCCATCTCCTCCTTCGGCATCAGCGGCACCAACGCACACATCATCATCGAGCAGGCGCCCGAAGAACGGGACGGCACCGCGCGCACCGGCGAGGCACCGGCCGTCGGCGGGCGTGCCCTGTGGGCGCTGTCCGCACGCGACGAGACCGCGCTGCGGGCGCAGGCCGGGGCTCTGCACCGGCAGTTGACGGCCCGGCCCGGATGGCACCGCGCCGAGGTGGCCCGCTCGCTGGCCGAGACGCGCTCGCTGTGGGAGCAGCGGGCCGTGGTCCTCGGCGACTCCGACGACGAACTCCTGACCGCGCTGGCCGCGTTCGGCCGTGGTGAGGCGTCCCCGGCCGTGGTGGCGGGCAGCGCGGCGCGTGCGGGAGGCACCGCGTTCCTGTTCACCGGGCAGGGCGCCCAGCGGGCCGTGATGGGCCGTGAACTGTACGCGGCCAGCCCCGTGTTCGCGGCGGCCCTCGACGAGGTGTGCGCCGCCCTGGACCCGTATCTGGACCGCCCGCTGCTAGATGTCATGTTCGCCGAGGAGGAGCCTCTTCTCCACGAGCTCCACGAGACCCGTTACACCCAGCCCGCGCTCTTCGCCCTGGAGACCGCCCTGCACCGGCTGCTGGCTCAGCACGGTCTGGTCCCGGACGCGGTGGCCGGACACTCCGTCGGCGAACTCGCCGCCGCCCATGCGGCAGGAGTGCTGAGCCTCGCGGACGCGGCCGCGCTCGTCGCCGCCCGCGGCCGCCTCATGCAGGCCGCGCGGCCCGGGGGTGCCATGATCGCCGTACAGGCCGCCGAGGCGGAGATCGCCGCCGATCTGCGGCCCTACGCCGACCGGCTCGCCCTGGCGGCCGTCAACGGGCCGTCCTCCGTGGTGATCTCGGGGGACGCGGACGCGGCCGAGGCCGTCGCCGCCCGGTGGCGGGAGCGCGGGGCGATGACCCGCCGCCTGCGCGTCAGCCACGCCTTCCACTCCCCCCACATGTCCGGGATCCTCGACGCATTCCGGTCCGTGGCGGAGAAGTTGACCTACCGGGCGCCGCGCATACCCGTCGTCTCCACCCTCACCGGGCGGCTCGCCGCCGGTGACGATCTGGTCACCGCCGACTACTGGGTGCGCCAGCTCCGCCACGCCGTCCGCTTCGCGGACGCCACCCGGACCCTGGAGCGGGACGAGGGCGTCACCGTGTTCGTGGAGGTGGGCCCGGACGCCGTCCTGACCGCCATGGCGGGCGCCTGCCTCACCTCGGACGCCTCGGCCGCCGTCGCCCTGCTGCGCGCGGGCCATCCCGAGGTCACCACCCTGACGGCGGGTCTCGCCCGCGCCCACACCGCCGGGGCACCCCTCGATCTGGCGTCGCTCCACCCCGGCACCGGGCACATCGACCTGCCGGCGTATCCGTTCCAGCGCTCGCGCCACTGGCTGGCGCCGTCGACCGCGGACGGCGAGCGGGCCGCGGCCGGGGTCACCGTGCTCGGGCATCCGCTGCTCGGCGGCGCGGTCGAACAGGCCACCGGCGGCGTCACGTTCGTCGGGGAGCTGTCCCTGGCCACGCACCCCTGGCTCGCCGACCACGCGATCCGGGGCACGGTCGTGCTCCCGGCCACCGCGTACATCGAGATGGCGTTGTACGCGGCGGACTTCACCGGCTGCGCGGAGGTCGAGGAGCTGACCCTCACCCAGCCGCTCACGCTGGAGCCGGACGACTCCCTGCGGGTGCAGCTCACGGTCGGCGCCCCCGATCCGGCGGGGAGGCGCGCCCTCGACGTGCACACCCGGCGGGACGGCGACTGGGTCCTGCACGCCACCGGCGGCCTCGCCGAGGCCGCGACCGACGGTGCACCGGCCGATGCACCGGCCGCGGATCGTGCGTGGCCGCCCGCGGGCGCCGAGCCGGTGGATCTCCACGAGCTCTACGAGCGTGTGGCCGAGCGCGGCTACCGGTACGGTCCCGCCTTCCAGGGGCTGCGGGCGGCCTGGACGCACGGCGACAGCGTGTTCGCGGAGGTGGGCGCCGAGCCGGACGCCCCGGACGGCACGTTCCTGCTCGACCCGGCGTCACTGGACGCGGCCCTGCACGTGCTGCTGCCGGGTGTGCTCGACGAGTCGGCGGCGACCCGGCTGCCGTTCTCCTGGTCCGGGGTCCGCCTGCACACGGCCGGAGCGGGCGGGCTGCGTGTGGAGTTCCGGCGGTCCGGTGACGCGACCATGTCGCTCGCCGTGGCCGACGCCTCGGGCGTCCCGGTGGCCGGCGTACGGGAGTTGAGATGGCGCGAGCTGCCCGCCGACGCGCTCGGCGGCGCCGTCGAGGAGCCGTCCCTGTTCGCGCTGCGCCGACGCGTACTGCCGCTGGGGGACGCCGCCGCGACCGCCGGAGCGCCCTTGGTCCTGGACTCGCTCGACGCCGCCGGGGCGGACGGCCTGCCGCCCGTGGTCGTGCTGCCCGTGGCGGGCCCGACCGCTGCACAGGCGGTGACACCGGTGCTGGAGGCCGTACGCGCGTGGCTGACGGAGGACCGCTTCTCGGCGAGCACGCTGGTGGTGCTGACCCGCGACGGCGACACGGATCCGGCGAGCGGTGCCGCCTGGGGGCTGGTCCGTTCCGCGCAGACGGAGCACCCCGGCCGGGTGGTGCTCGTGGACACGGACGGGTCCCCCGAGTCGGAGCGGCTGCTCGCGGCGGCCGTCGCCACCGGCGAGCCGGAGCTGACCCTGCGGGCGGGTGTCGCCTCCGTACCGGAGCTGGCGCCGCTGCCCGGTGCGCACGGGGCACCGGCCGTCCCGGGCGCCGGGGCCCCGGCGCGGGCCGCCTTCGGATCCGAGGGCACCGTTCTGGTCACCGGCGCCACCGGCACGCTCGGCGGTCTGCTGGCCCGCCACCTGGTGACCCGGTACGGCGTACGGCAGCTGCTGCTCATCAGCCGCAGGGGTGAACGCGCGCCCGGTGCGGCCGAGTTGGTGGCCGAGCTGACCGGGCTGGGCGCCGAAGTGCGGCTCACGGCGTGCGACGCGGCCGACCGTGACGCGCTCGCGGAGGTGCTCGGCTCGGTCCCCGCCGACCGGCCGCTGTCCGCCGTCGTGCACACGGCGGGTGTGCTCGACGACGGTGTCGTCACGGCGCTCACACCCGAGCGGCTGCACGGTGTGCTGCGCCCCAAGGCCGACGCGGCCCGGAACCTGCACGAGCTGACCCGCCACCTCGACCTGTCCGCGTTCGTGCTGTACTCGTCCGTCTCGGGTCTGATCGGCGCGGCCGGGCAGGCGAACTACGCCGCGGCGAACACCTCCCTGGACGCGCTGGCCCGGCACCGCAGGTCGCTGGGCCTGGCCGCCACGTCGGTGGCCTGGGGCCTGTGGGAGCAGCGCGGCGGCGGCATGGCCGAGTCGCTGGCGGACCGCGACATCCGGCGCATGGCACGCGCGGGCGTGGGTGTGCTCTCGCACGCCGAGGGGCTGGCGCTCTTCGACCGTGCCCTCGCCGCCGACGAGGCCGCGGTCGCCGCGCTGCGGCTCGACACCGCGGCGCTGCGGTCCGCGGCGGACCGGGCGCCCGCGCTGCTGCGGCGGCCGGCGGGCGGCGCGGCGGCACCCCGGCGCCGTGAGCGGCGGCGCGCGCCCGCGGCACCTCAGGGCACGCTGCTGCCGGGGCTCTCCGGCACGGAACGGCACGAGCGGCTCACCGAGGTGGTGCTGTCCGAGGCGGCTTCGGTGCTCGGACACGCCGATGCGTCCGGGATCCGCTCCTCGGACCGCTTCAACGCCATCGGGTTCGACTCGTTGATGTCCGTCGAGTTCCGCAACAGGCTCGGCGCGGCCGTCGGGCTCTCGCTGCCCACCGGTCTCGTCTTCGACCGCCCGACTCCGGACGACGTCGTGACGTATCTCGACGAGCGGCTGGCCGGACCGGCCGAGACCACCGTCCCGGACGACACTCCGGCGGTCCCGGCCGCCGAACTACCCGCAGATGACGATCCGTTGGTGATCGTCGGTATGGCCTGCCGCTACCCCGGCGGCGTCACCTCACCCGACGACCTCTGGAACCTCCTCACCACCGAGACCGACGCCATCACCGACTTCCCCACCAACCGCGGCTGGAACCCNAACCTCCACCACCCCGACCCCGACACCCCNNACACCACCTACACCCGAGGCGGCGGCTTCCTCCACGACGCCGACCACTTCGACGCNCCCTTCTTCGGCATCTCACCCCGCGAAGCCGTCGCCATGGACCCCCAACAACGCCTCCTCCTCGAAACCGCCTGGCACACCATCGAACACGCCCACATCGACCCCCACACCCTCCGCGGCACCGACACCGCCGTCTACATCGGCGCGATGTACCACGACTACGCGCCGCCGGTGCATCAGATGCCCGAGGAGCTGGAAGGGGTGCTGCTGACCGGCAACACGGCGAGTGTCCTCTCCGGCCGGGTGTCGTACCTGTTCGACCTGACCGGGCCCACGGTGACCATCGACACCGCGTGCTCGTCGTCGCTGGTCGCGCTGCATCTGGCGGCCAAGGCGCTGCGTGCCGGTGAGTGCTCGATGGCGCTGGTGGGCGGGGTCACGGTGATGTCCACGCCGGGTACGTTCGTCGAGTTCGCGCGGCAGCGGGGGCTGTCCCCGGACGGCCGCTCCAAGTCGTTCTCCGACGACGCCGACGGCACGGGCTGGGCGGAGGGCATCGGTCTCGTGCTGGTCGAGCGGCTGTCCGACGCGCGGCGCAACGGCCACCCCGTCCGCGCCGTCCTGCGCGGCACCGCCGTCAACCAGGACGGCGCCTCCAACGGACTCAC
>NZ_KB892201.1:0-4403 GCF_000373685.1 Streptomyces sp. PsTaAH-124
CGGTACTCGGGCTGTCGGCCTGCCCGGCATCAGCCACCGAAAGCGAAACGGTCCGCCGACTCCGTCGGCGAACCGTCAAGAAAGATCGAGGCTAGAGAATTTCGTTTGGGTCACCGTGCTGACCATAAGGAAGATGTCGATGATGTGTAGTCCGGCGAGGTAGCGCGTTGTCGTCTGTCGTATCGAGTGGCCAGGCCTTATGGAAGATCAAGGTCACCCGTCGGCCTTCGTCCGCTGGCACGCAAGTCGTCTTAAAGATTACGGCCCCGATGTCGTGCTTTACCTGGCAGGTCCACAGACTGTCCGACGCGCCAGAAGCTTACAGGGCCATGATCACTCGCCCAAAGCAGCTCCAGCCCAAAGCCGCTCCACCGACCTAAAAGCCAAACTTCCAGGATACGGTCGCCAGCTCACGCCAGGAGGGAGAATTCAAAAGACGGCTCCAGTTGAGATCTATGGCCAGTACGATTCGTCCGTGACCAATAGAGCTTCGATCGGCAAGTCATCGACACGCTCGGATACCTTAGGGTGCGTGAGCGTAAACACCAGAATTCTCACAAGGAGGGGGTGGGTTAGTTGTGAAGACTTGCATATCGGAGATGAGACCATTGGATATGATACTTCCACGGGGTTTTCAAGGTGGACCCCGGTAATTGACGTCACCAAAGATATCAGCGCTGAACTGTGGCTTATAGGTCACAAGTATTGGCGCGCCCAGGTAACTCCGTCAGTTCAGTGGTGGTCTGAGACTACCTACAAGAAAACTACAGGATCGCGCCTTTGTCTTGAATGTGGCTGGGTGCCGCGGGGGGTTAAGTTCCCAGAAAGAGGCGTTCAAGTCCATAGGGCAAAGATTCACGGATTGCCACCTAATGTGGCAGACAATTTTATTCGCGGCGAATTTGTCCGAGTCGACGGCTTCAAAAGTGGGCAAAGGCTTCGACTTGCCGCGCCAGCCGCCACAGACGGAATCGCACATTTCTCGGAGATCGATGCTCAGGTGATCGCTTGGCTCCAGGGGGACGGACACATCGCCCCAGCCAAGACAAAGCCAACGGTATGCCCTGAATGTGGCTGGCTGCCAGGAAACGGCAGAAAGCCTTCTCGTGGACCAATTTTTCAACTTGCAACTAGCGTAGCGGTGCACCGAGTGAAGGCTCACGGAATACGACGCGAGGACTCGGCATCAGTACACGCTGGACTGTATGACGGTGCAATTTACCAATCGAAGCCCCTGATGGTGAAAAAGATTGCTCACCTTCTCCAACACGTTCCTCACACGATCAGCGTGCGGGAACGTGGAGGCAATACGCTGCCCGCATACACGTTCAGGTTGCGCCGTTCCTACGTGACCTCACTCGTTGAGCGAAGTGACGTTATGGCCGAGGGGCCCGAGAAACTTGTGCTCTTGATGTCCAGCAAGCAGAGAGCTGCATGGCTAGAGGCTATTATCGACGCGGAGGGGCATCACCTCAAAGCCGAGAAGGAAGAATGGAAGGATTATATTCGGATTGCTCAAGTTGATGGCCCCATGCAGGAGGCAATTAAGTTGGCGGCATACCTTGAAGGGTACAGGCCAACCTATTCAGCGAACAGTGCCGAGAAGAATGGGTTCAAGCCGGCGGGTACGGTAGGATTGGCAAAACCGATCGTTGCTCCGTCCACGTTCCAGGAGCCAAAAAGCATGGGTGAGCAACCAGTGTGGGCCCCGATAACCGAATTGGGGACTTGGACTGCTGGTCTTGGTGGGCAGGTGTTCCTGATCGGCTCAGCCGCCAAGGAGGGGAGATGACGGCCGTGCGGCCGAGGGCATCTGACCGTCGGTCGGGGGCAGGGGACGTTATCTTAGTAACGGACCTACTCGCTGAGGCAAGTCGTGGAAGCTGTATCCGACCGGTTTTCTCATCTGGGCCCCTGAGGATAATGCCGTCGGAGGTCGGGAAGCACAGTCAGCTGGAGTCTGAGGCTATGAAAGCTCGCGAAACATACCATCGATCGTAATGCGTTCGGAAGCCGATGTAGAGGTTCCTGGGAACCCGTATCTCGCCTCAGGATCAGACTGGCGGTAGGGATACTCGCCTTCCGCGTAATATTGTTCGACCGAGTCTCGGGCGGACTCGATTTCCGATCTCATATCGTCGAAAACGCCGACTCTGATTGCCACCCCTTCAACTTCGTCGATCCACTGGTGATCGGAATCACGATCCTGTCTATTGCTGGACATGTCATCTAGATCCTGTCGCAGCCCAGAACAGGCGCTTTGGTGAAACTTTTCGGCAGGGTCGAAATGGCGCCTCAGGGTTAGGGCGTATGATTCATAGAACTCTTCGAATGCGATCACGTCATCTCTGCTGTATAGCAATTCGCCCCAGCTCTCAAATGCCCATTTGAGCTCTTCTTGGGCAGGATCTGGATCCTCTGCGTAACGCATCATCAATGCCGTATTGAAGAGCCTCCAATCGTCAGGCTCCATGTACTCAGAGGCTTCACTCTTGAGTAGCTCGATCGTCACTGCAAGGAGCTCATCGAATGATTTCTCCATCAGTCGATGTGTCGGCTCCAGCAAGTTTAGGAGGGGCTTAATCGTTCGCGTGTATACCCTGGGGGATTCGTGCGGATCAGATCTGCTGATTTCCCTCTCTTCGCTGATCAGCTCCATAATTTTCCTGGCAATGGAGATTGAGTGAAGGGTCACGGTATCGGCGTAGTGCTGAAATCGGAGCTTTCCACCATCTCCGGATACTGCGTACCCTAGAAGTGTGCTCACTTGAGTCAGGTGCCTCGCGTCCCTGATGATGGCCATCAGGTAGTCCGGTTCTTCGTCAAGGAAAGCGAGGGTGAAGTCGCGTACGCTCGGGTTTGCGTAGGAGATCACCGTGACCCTATTACTTTTCTCTACGCGGACGAAGGTGCCTTCCAGTACTCGAAGCGCGCTAGTGTATTCCGTTGGCTTCGCCCCCTTTTGAACCAAAGCCTTGAGGTCGCTAGAGCTGGCGCCGCGGACGGGGAATGAGGCAAGTGTAAGCGTTATCCATTGGGCAAGGTCAGACAGTCCGTTATTGAAGACGATTCTCCAAAGATCCAATGGGTGATCAAGCGTGTGGTTAAGAGCGCGCGCGAACGCATCCGCCGAGGGGTGCGCCCGCTTGATGACCAGTTCGAGGATCCGTGGGGAGAAGTTTTTGTGGTTTACGACTGACCAGTAGGATGAGTTTTCTACGTACTCTCTAACAACCTCTCGCGAGAGGGTGGAAAAGTAGATGTGGTTGTACAGCATGCGCGCCCGCTGGACCGGCCCGTAGTCAGCGACATTTATCACGCACTCGACGACTCGAAAGTCGGCTTGAGCGATAGGCTCGCTGATCAGCCGAGTCTGTTGAAGGATCTGAGATCTCGTAGTCATGACAAGTCGCTTGTCTGGGTTCCGTGCCACACGGTCCATCAGGCGAATTATCCAACTATCCTTCGCGCGTCTTTCGCTGATGTCCGTCTGCCCGAGGAAATCGTCATACAGGAAAACCTGTTTGCGGCCGGACTTATATGCACTCCATGCGTCGTCAACGTCGGTTCCCACCGAAACGATTTGCCATTCCTCGTGCCAGTACCTCAGGGCGAGCATTTCGGCAAGCATGCTCTTGCCGACTCCGGGTGAACCCGTTAGGACGACGACGTGCTTTTCGTCGAGTAGTTCGTGCGCTGCGTTGAAGCTGTCGGTGGGAACGTACAGCTTGACTCGGTCTCTGATGTCCTCAAGCAGTGCCTCGCTGCGCTCCCAGATGCCGCTTTGAACAATGCGTTCCAGGATTGTCGTCGAGGCGAGCCAGAGCTTGAAATGTTGCTGCTCTACCCTCGGGTGTCGCGTGATCAGGTCATTTATGTCGGCTTGGGACAGTAGGTCGGCGGTGTCGGAAAGCCATGGATCCAGATCCTCTGCAAGGGTGTCCTTCTGGGTCCTGCTCAGGTTTTGGGATGTGACGAAGAGATAGCGGTCGGGTTTCTCTTTGTTCATTTTCGGGACTTCGCGGCGTGCCGACGCGCGGAGATCTTTGAATGACGAGCCGAGGTAGTGCTTGCACTGGACGACGACCTTCCCCTCTGGTGCTTTCGTCCGTAGGTCGATGCCTCCGTCGCGGCCACGCCCGAATGCCTCCAAGCGCCAGTGGTACTCGGCTGCGAGGAGATCGCGAATCAGTATCTCGAAGTCGTTGGGTGAGAGGGTGCGGAAGTCGTAGTCGGCCAAACCGTGTGCTCCAGCAGGGGGATTGGGCCATCAGCTCGCACGCTGAGACGGGGCCTCGACTTTACCGGCTAGCCTCGATCTTTCTTGACGGTTCGCCGACGGAGTCGGCGGACCGTTTCGCTTTCGGTGGCTGATGCCGGGCAGGCCGACAGCCCGAGTACCG